>QGUU01000404.1 GCA_003242525.1 Pseudomonadota bacterium
GATCCCGCAGGGCGACCACCGCCTGTCGCGGCCGCAGGACCTGGAGATGCTGATCGGCGCCGTCGAAGCCATGGTGCAGAGGGCAGGGTGATGGCATCGACCCTCTGGAAGACCCCGGCCCCGCACGTCCAACGGTGGGCCGGCTGATGCGCCTCTCCATCCCCGTCTCGGCATTCGTCGCCGCCATCGTCGGTTTCGGCGGCACGCTCGCCATCATCATTGCCGCCGCCGCAGCCGTGGGCGCCAGCCAGGCAGAGACGGCAAGCTGGGTCACCGCCATCTGCATCGCCATGGCGGTGGAAACAGCCTGGCTTTCATGGCGCACGAAAATGCCAATCATCACTGCCTGGTCGACGCCGGGCGCCGCCCTGATCGCCGCTTCCAGCGGCTTCACGATGCCGGAAGCGGTGGGCGCCTTTCTGGTCACCGGCATCCTTCTTGTCGCCACCGGCCTCATCGGGCCGCTCATGCGCTGGATCGGGCGCATACCGGGTTCGGTGGCCTCGGGCATGCTGGCGGGTATCGTCGTCATCTTTGTCATCGATGCCGCCAGGACAATAACCGTCGACCCCTGGCTGATCCTGCCCCTGATGGCAGCCTTCTTCCTGGTCAGGCTGTGGAATCCGTCCCTTTCGGTACTGGTCGTACTGATCGGAGGAGGATTGGCGGCCCTGCTCACCGGGCGGGTAGGCACGCTGCCGGCGCCTGAAATTTCGACGCTGACCCTGATTGCCCCTCAATTCACCGTCGCCTCGATCGTCGGCCTTGCGCTCCCACTCTATCTCGTCACCATGGCCTCGCAGAACCTTTCGGGGCTCGCGGTGCTGCGCGCCGATGGCTATCAGCCCGCGCCCGGTCCGCTGATCGGCGTCACCGGCCTGGTCTCGGCGCTCACGGCTCCCTTCGGCGCATCGACGACGAACCTCGCAGCGATCTCGGCAGCGATCTGCACAGGGCCGGACGTGCATCCAGACCCCGCGCAGCGCTGGAAGACGGGTCCATTCTATGCACTTGCCTACCTCATCTTTGCCGCCTTCGGAGCGTCACTGGTGGCCGTGTTCGCCGTGCTGCCACAAAGCCTGATAGTGCTGGTAGCGGGGCTTGCGCTCACGGGCTCGCTCGCCAACGCGCTGACCATTGCGCTGAAGGACGAAGCCGGCCGGATGGCGGCGACCGTTACCTTCGCCGTCACCGCCTCGGGCCTCGCAATCTTCAATATCGGCTCCGCCTTCTGGGGACTGGTTGCCGGGCTGATCGTCATCGGCCTCGACCGACTCAAAAAAGCCCCGGAAAACCAAGCCACTGCGAGGTTTGAACGGAACCGGTCTTGAATAGCCGTTTTCGCCTTCCCATGTCGAAATTCAAGCAGTCGATCGGCTGCCTCCACATGGAAGGAACGGACGAACATGAACACATCTGCATTGATCCGCCCGGCCTGGACGCCGGCGACCATTGCGCTGATGGTGATTGGCTTCATGGTGTTCTGGCCGCTGGGCCTGGCCATGCTTGCCTACATCATCTGGGGCGACCGGCTCGACGGCTTCAAGCGGGACGTTAACCGCGCGACTGACGGCATCTTCGCGGGATGCCGCCGCAGTTCCAGCCGCGCCCATCGCAGCTATGGCCGAACCGGAAACATTGCTTTCGACGAATGGCGCGAAAAGGAACTTGAGCGCCTGGCCGAGGAACGCCGCAAGCTCGACGAGATGCTGGCGGAGTTCGATGAATATGCTCGCGAACTGCGCCGCGCCAAGGACCAGGAAGAGTTCGACCGCTTCATGGCCGAACGCAGCAAGCATACCGCGTCGAAACCCGCTTCCGCCAAGCCGGAAAAGGGCGAGGACAAGGGCCCGCACCTGCTCGACGACTGAGCGCAAAGGGCAGCGAAACAAGCCAGGCGGCGTCGTGCAGGCGGCGCCGTTTCTTTTTGTTCTTTTCCCAAACTCGAATCATCTATCGTCGCGCCCATGGCTTTCGGCTTGCTTCGCATACCGTTGAAACCCGCTGGACAGCCCGTGGAACTGCGAGAGCATCGGGTTGCCGGGCGCACCCTGCCGCTGCGCATCGTGGAGAACGAGCGCGCGCGACGCCTGACGCTGCGGATCGATGCGGGAGGACGAGGGCTTCGTGTCACCGTCCCGCCGGGCCTGCGGCAGGGCGAAGTGGAGAAATTCCTGGACCGGCATCGCGGCTGGCTGGAGCAGCGGCTGGCCCAGGTGCCGGAGCGGCCGCAGGTCCGTCCGGGAATCAAGATCCCGCTGCGCGGCGTGCCGCATTTGATCGTGCATGAGCCGGGCAGCCGCGGAACGGTGGAAATCGCGCGCGACGCGACCGGACCGATACTGATCGTGCGCGGCGACAGGCTGCACCTGCCGCGCCGCCTCGCAGATTTCCTGAAGCGGGAGGCCAGGCGCGAAATCGAACCGCTGGTGGCAAGGCACACGGCCGCAGTGGGGAGGAAGGCGAAGGCGATCCGCTACAAGGATACGACGAGCCGCTGGGGCTCCTGCACTTCGGAGGGCGTTCTCTCCTTCTCGTGGCGGATCATGATGGCGCCACCGAAGGTCATCGACTATCTGGTGGCGCACGAAGTGGCGCACCTGAAGGAGATGAACCACGGACCGCAATTCTGGCAGCTGTGCAGGGAGCTTTGTCCCGATACCGACCGCTGCAAGGCCTGGCTGAAGCGCAATGGCGGGGCGCTGCAGGCCATAGCTTTCGAGTGAGGAGCGGGCATGAAGGGGGCCATAACGCGAGCCCTTCCTGCAGGGTAGAATCGGCTCCGCCTGCGCCTCTTCAGTCGTCATTCGCCGCGTTGAGTTCCTCCGGTCTCTTTCCCTTGTCGTCGAAACGGGGCCAGGGCAGGAAATCTGGATCGAACACATCACCGGCGAAATAGCTCAGCGCCCGCTGGGCCTCGGTTCCCTTGAAGTCGGTCCTCTCCACCAGGAACTCGATCACTTCGAGCGCCTGGGCGAGCTTCGCCTTGAGATCGGTAGTTTCGGTGCTCATCAACAAGGCTCCGCCGTCGGGTTGCAGAAGAGAGCTAGCGCGCCCGGCCTGTCCTGCAAGTCATGCTTTTTCTCGACTCTCTTGCGTTTTCGTGCGAAGCCCCCGCCATGACCCTGGACATCAAGATCTGCGGCCTCAAGACGCCGGAGGCGGTCGGAGCGGCGCTCGCCGGCGGGGCAAGCCATATCGGCCTCCTCTTCTTTGCGAGGAGCCCCCGCCATGTGG
>QGUU01000405.1 GCA_003242525.1 Pseudomonadota bacterium
AGATTCGCCCAACAAATCACGCCAGATCCAGGCGGCTCGGCGCTGATGTCGGGGCTCGGCGGACGGCCCCTCCAGGCTCGACGGCTCCACGTCAGCTCACATATGGGCCCTTATACGCATTATCCGCCCGGCCGGATGGCAAGCCTTGATCCACCGTCATGGGCCCGGCGTCAGCTCGCCTCAATGGTTTCGCTGCTGCCACAATGGCCGCTTATACGCACTATCCGCATAGTTGAGCCCCACACCCACGCTGAAGCTCGCGTTGCTCACGAGCATGTTGTGGCTTACCGGGATGATCTTGCCGGTAGAAGCCGTCCCGCTGGAAACGGCGAAGTTCTGGAAGACCCCCGGCCAGAGTATGTCCGGCTCCCCGGCGCGCACGCGCCCGGCGTCCGCACGGAAATCCTCGTACGTGTGCAGTGGTACACGCGCCTGGTAGGCCCCGACGACGTCCGGCTCGCGAGCGATCGCGCCGAAATCGTACCGCCGCCCCCACTCCGTCTGTGCAGCACGCTGGAGCAACTCCCGCAGCACCCGCGCCTGCGTCTCGACCGGATTTTCCTTGAACCGTTTGACCTTGTGCAACGGACCGGCTGGTAGTCCGTAGAGAAGCTGACCTAACATACGGGGCGTGTTCTGCCTGTTCGTCCTATCTTGGTGTCCGCCCCCCATACCGCTATCGCGCGAATTTTCATGTAGGAAAGGTGCTATCGACGTGTTCAGGTATTAACGTGTCCGGGAGGGGATTGAAGGTTGAAAGTTGGAAAGTTAAAAGGTTTGAAGGTTCAGGAGGCTCTTCCTCATCCAGGGACGCAGTAGACCTGGCAGGATTTGGAAACCAGGCCTACGTAGCCGAAGCTGTCGAGCCGCCTCTCCTTTGAAAACCCTCAACGCTCTAACCTTCGACAGTATTGATCAGCGCGTTGCAACTCACAACGCACGAGCCGGTTGCAATTTTATCGTTTTCGCCACGCGTTCCCGAATGGCCGCTCATAGAAATTCTTTGGAAACCTTCCCGGCAGCGCACTTCGTCCTGGATTGCCGGGGGCGGAAGCTGGACTGCACGCCGGGAATCGAGCAGGGCGCGCACGTCATGGGCATCCTCAACGTCACGCCGGACTCGTTCTCGGACGGAGGCCGGTACGTGGACCTCGATGCCGCCCTGGGACGTGTCGAGGACATGCTGGAGGAGGGAGCCGCCATCATCGATGTCGGAGGGGAGTCTACGCGGCCACGAGGTTCCGTGTACGGCGAAGGGGCTGTCCTGGTGCCTGCGGATGAGGAGCGGCGGCGTGTCGTGCCGGTCATCGAGGCCATCGCAAGCCGTTTCCCGGATGCGCTCATCTCGATCGATACCTACAAGCCGGATGTCGCGCGGGCGGCGCTCGATGCGGGCGCCCACCTCGTCAACGATGTGACCGGCCTTCGAAACGGCCCCGAATTGGCCGTGATCGCTGCCTCCTTCGGTGCGCCGGTGATCGTAATGCACTCCCTCGGGTCGCCCGGCGAGATGCCGCACGAGCACCGCTACGAGGATGTCGTCGAGGAGGTCGCCGCCTCGCTGGAAGGGTCTATGCGCACGGCCGAGGCCGCAGGCGTCCGCCAGGTCGTCTTGGATCCCGGCTTCGGTTTCGGAAAATCCATAGCAGAGAACCTGCGGGTGGTGAACGGCGTGGACCGTTTTTTGCAGCTGAATCGTCCGGTGCTGGTGGGCCTCTCGCGCAAGAGCACCATCGGCGCGGTACTCGGCTCGCGTGAGCACCCGGCGCCCGTCGATCAGCGGCTCTACGGCACGCTCGGAGCCACGGCGGTAGCCGTGCTGCGCGGCGCGACGATCGTGCGGACCCACGACGTACGTCCCACCGTAGAATTGCTGCGCGTGCTCGCTGCCACAGCCGCTTCGAGTATTCCTTCTTTCAGAGAGATGACGTGATCCGCACGCTGTGAGGCTCTTCGATATCATACCGATTCGCGTAGTCGACCTCATCGAGATCGGCATCGTGGCGTACGTCCTGTATAAGCTGTACCAGCTCATGCGGGGCACCATCGCCGTGCAGATCTTCTTCGGCGTGCTCGTCCTCTATCTCATTCAGGTGCTGGTCACCGCAGCGGATATGACCATGCTGCGGGTGCTCTTTTCGTCGGTGAGCGAGGTGTTCGTGCTGGCCGTTATCATCCTCTTCCAGCCTGAAATCCGCCGCCTGCTCCTGCTTTTGGGCCAGAATCCGCTCATACGGAAGTTCGTGACGTCTCCGGCGCAGGAGGAGATGCTCGAAGAGGTGACGACCGCCGTCACCGAGATGAGCAAGCAACACATCGGCGCGCTCATTGCCTTCGAACGCTCTACCGGCCTCCGCAGCTACATCGAAACCGGCGCGCCCATCCACGCGAAGGTCACGCGCGACCTGCTCATCACGATCTTCTACTCCCAGAACCCGCTGCACGACGGCGCGGTCATCATCCGCAACCGCCGTATCGAAGCCGCCCGCTGTATTTTGCCCGTATCCACCAACATGCGCCTGAGCCCGCATCTGGGCCTCCGGCACCGCGCCGCCGTCGGCCTCACGGAGCAGACGGACGCCTTCGTCATCATCGTATCGGAAGAGACCGGGCGGATCTCGGTCGCGGAAAACGGGGTCCTCACGTCCGGCCTCACGGGGGGCGAACTGCTCTCCCGGCTCACCCAGGCCCTCTACAGCCACACGCCCGCCGAAGAGCAACTGGAACCTCTGGAGTCCTGAACGCGGCACCGGCTCCCGGTTTTTGTCGTGTGAACTGTTTACCTTTCAAATCTTTTAAGGTCATATCCCCCGTCCAGGAAGTACCCTCGCATGTCCGACGATAGACGATACCAGCGCCTGCGGATGCAACTCGTAGACGAACTGCGCCGAAAAGGCATCCACGACCAGCGCGTGCTGGCGGCCATCGCCGCCGTGCCGCGCCACCTGTTCGTGGAGCCCGCGCTCCGGTCGCGCGCCTACGAGGACGAGGCCCTCCCCATCGGTCTCCGGCAGACCATCTCGCAGCCGTTCCGATCCGGCCAATCCGAGCCGGGCACCGCCACAGGCCGATCTGATGATCTGACTGCTTCGTCATCCTGTTATCACCCGCGCCGCCGTGCAGGACGGGCGGGTTTTGGCTCAAGACGGGCTGTGCCGGCATTTCCAAGGGAAAGGGGAAGATTCAGGTGTCTGAACAACGAGGGGGCGGGCGGCTCCGGCCGGATGGCA
>QGUU01000406.1 GCA_003242525.1 Pseudomonadota bacterium
TTATTCCGTAGAGCTGGGTAGATTCCCACGCGTTACTCACCCGTCTGCCGCTCCCCTTGCGGGGCGCTCGACTTGCATGTGTTAAGCCTGCCGCCAGCGTTCGTTCTGAGCCAGGATCAAACTCTCATGTTGAATAAGACTTTGATTTGGCTTTTGGTCACGCATGAATCGACGAGAACATTCACACCTAGATGCCGAAGCATCATCGGTAGTATTTATTCTCACCAGAAACGTGATCCGCCAAAGTCTCGTTCGGACCCGTCCGCCTTTCGGAAGACCGCGGTCCAGCAGGACTCTGCCGCCCACGTTTCTCTTTCTTCAATCTTCAGTTTTCAAAGAACAGACATCGCATGCGCAATGTCATGGCCTTCATCGCTTTTGGCTTCAGGCCTTCGAGTGTCGCTCACGCGGCTCTCTTGATTTCGTCCAACTTTCGCGACCCCCAGAAGCGAACTTCTTCGTCGCCAGCAGCGTCGCCGCCGTCGTTGGTGAGGCGTATATAGTCGGGAGCTCCGCGAAGTGTCAACTGCGATTTCCATTTTTTTTGTTTTTTGTGATGATTTTTTCCACACGGGCTCGGCGGCCGTTTCCTTCCCCATGGGAAGGTGCTTGCAACGCCGCACCTGCAGGCCCCATTCCCGCCGCAAAGGGGTTCGAAACGACCAGGCATGATCCACGCCGATGCAAGCGCCTGCACTCTTCGAAAGCGCTGCGGACGCGCCGTTCGTTGACTTGGCACGCCATGACAGGCAAATGTCTGACACGCTAAAGGCGAAGAAACCGCCCGGGGAAAGCAACCGTTCCTGATGCAGGACACGCAAGAGGTTATAGCCAAACTCGGCAGCGAACCTCCGCTGATCGCGGACGGCCGAAGCGGGCCGCCTGACCGGCGCGAGGTTTCCGCGCGGTGGCTCTCCGGAACGTTCCTCACCGGCATCACTTCCAGCGTCCTTATGGGCGTGGCTCTTTTTGCAGCGCTCGACGGCCGCCAGCAGTTGGCGACGCCTCCCGAGATCGCCGAGATCGTCGGTCTTGCGGCGTCCAGCGAGTCCGGCCAGGGCGCCAAGAAGGCGCGCCTCGTGCCCTTGCGCCAGATCGCCCGCGCCAAGGACCGCAGGCGAATGGAAGTCTCGATGCTCACCAAGGTCGGCGACCGCGACGTCATCCACACCATGCCGTTCGTCCAGGTGAAAATGAATCTGGCGGCGGCTCACACCACCAACCGCTCCTATCCGCCGTTCGATCCGCTGCAGGTGTTCGGCGACGTTGGCGCCGACAGCGGCGCAACCTCGCCTCCGGTGGGCCAGATCTATGGAGCCCGGGTCGAAAGCGAAATGTCGCTCAAGACGACGGACTTCCCCATCGAGACGGCAGCGTTCGACGAGAGCAGCGACCTTTCCGTCGACGAGGTGGAGAAGGTGGTGCGCGAGGCCGGCGCGGGACTTACCGATGGGGACGTGCAGGTTGCCGCCCTGCATTATGTGGATCCACAACGCTTCGGCAACCATCTCGCCCAATCCATAGCCGGCGCTTACGCGGTCCGCATCGTCCCCGAGAACATGTCGGTAGCGCCCCGCGATGAAGCCGAAGGCGACGATGCGCCATTCTTTGCCGAGGAAATCATACCCTTCACCAAGGACTATGGCATCGTCGACGCCTTTGCCGATGCGGGCTATACGGGCGATGATGCCCGGGGGATGGCGGAAGCGATCGGCAAGCTTCTAAATGCGCCGGCGTTGAAGGCAGGAACCGTCTTGCGCGTCGGGCTGGAAGTGCAGGGCGACCGGGCCACTGTCGTTCGCGCCGGCGTCTATGACCGCGCAAAGCATATCGTTACCATCGCACTCGATGACCGCGGCCAATATGTGCCTGCACAGGAACCCGAGCCCAATCCCGAACTGCTGACGGCGTTCGATGATTCGCCACCGCCGATGGTACGCGGCAACCTGCCCGACATATATGACGGCATCTTCCGGGCCGCCTATTCTTATGGCCTGTCCAAGAAAATGACGCGGCAGCTGATTCGTCTGCTTGCGTCGAATGTGGATTTTCGGTCCCGAACCAGTCCGACCGATCGTATCGAGGTCCTGTTTTCCCAACCCGAGGACGATGACAGCGCCTCTGAAGAATCAGAACTCCTTTACGTGTCGGCATCGATCGGCGGTTCGACGCGCAACCTGTATCGGTTCCAGTTGCAGGACGGCACCTTCGACTATTTCGACGAGGAGGGGCGCAGCGCAGAGCAGTTCCTGATTCGCAATCCCCTGCCAGGTGGCACGTTCCGCTCCGGTTTCGGCGCCCGCAAGCATCCCATTCTCGGCTATGTGCGCAT
The DNA here is from genome assembly GCA_003242525.1 of Pseudomonadota bacterium. Taxonomy (GTDB): domain Bacteria; phylum Pseudomonadota; class Alphaproteobacteria; order Rhizobiales; family Rhizobiaceae; genus Mesorhizobium. Next base: position 2,333 of record QGUU01000406.1, read on the forward strand.
GCATACCGGGGTTGACTGGGCCGCGCCTGTCGGCACGCCGATCATTGCCGCCGGCAACGGCGTTGTTGCAAAGGCTGGCTGGGCCAGCGGCTACGGCAAGCAGATCATTATCCGCCATGCCAATGGTTATGAAACGTCATACAACCACCAGTCCGCCTTCGCGCCAGGCATAAGGCCCGGCGTGCGCGTGCGGCAGGGTCAGGTCATCGGTTATCTCGGCCAGACCGGCCTGGCCACCGGACCGCATCTCCACTACGAACTGATCGTCAACGGCACCAAGGTGGACCCGATGCGGGTGCGTCTGCCACAAGGTCGCGTGCTGAAAGGCGACGACCTGGTGGCATTCAAGCGCGAAAGGGAACGAATAGACGATCTGCTGCGGCAGCAGGATTCCGATTCGCTCAAGGTGGCAAGCGCGAAGCAGTAGTTGCGCGCCGCCGTTCGCGCCGCAACGACCCGTCACCGCAATCAGAAACCTGCCCTTCCGCTTCCGGCTTCCGCCGGCCTCAATCCACGAACTCGACCGGCACTCCAGGCTTTACCAGCTTGGCGAGTTCCGCCGCGTCCCAGTTGGTAAGGCGCACGCAGCCATGGCTATGGGTCTTGCCGATCTTCGACGGCTCCGGCGTGCCGTGAATGCCATAGGTGGGTTTGTCCAGAGCGATCCATACAGTGCCGACGGGACCGTTCGGGCCGGGCGGAATGGTCAGTATCTTGTCATTGTCGCCCTGCTTGAAGTTGACCTTTGGGTTGTACGTATAGTTCGGATCGAAGGCGATGCGTGACACGGCATGTGTGCCGCTGGGCGAAGGCGTATCGCTCGAACCGATGGTCGCCGGATAGGCGGCTACGAGCTTTCCGGCCTCGTCATAGGCGAAAACCTGCTTCTGGCTCT
>QGUU01000407.1 GCA_003242525.1 Pseudomonadota bacterium
CCAGGGCTCGCCCGCGGCGGGATTTTCCGGCTTCGGTGGCGGCCTGCTTTACGATACGCTGATGGAGCAGGCGACGGACGAGGGCAGCGTCAGCCACCCGCTGCTTGCAGAAGCCTACAAATACCCTGACGATTATTCTTCGGCGACTTACCGGCTCAATCCGGCGGCCCGCTGGCATGACGGCAAGCCGATCACGGCAGAAGACGTAGTCTGGTCGTTCAACGTGCTGAAGGCGCACAGCCCGAACTACAACCAGTATTTCGAGAACGTCGTGGAGGCGGTGGCGCTTTCCTCCGGGGAGGTTGAGTTCCGCTTTGACCAGAAAGGCAATCGCGAACTGCCAAAGATCCTTGGCGACTTGCCGGTGCTGCCGAAACACTGGTGGGAAGGCACTGATGCCAACGGCAGGAAGCGTGACATTACCAGGCCCACTCTGGAGCCTCCTCTCGGCTCTGCCGCCTACAAGATCAAAAGCTTCAAGCCCGGATCGGAGATCGTGTGGGAGCGCGTGCCTGATTACTGGGGGGTGAAGCTGCCGGTGAAGATTGGCCGCGAGAACTTCGATACGCGGCGCTACATTTACATTCGTGACCAGTCCGCCGAGTGGCAGGCCTTTACCAAGGGCGGCCTGTCGGACATCCGGCCGGAATACAGTTCCCGGTCCTGGGCGACGGCCTATAATTTTCCTGCTTTCAAGGCGGGGGAGGTCATCAAGAAGGAATTTCCCACGACCTCGCCGGAGCCCATGCAGGCCTTCGTCTTCAACCAGCGCCGGCCGATCTTCCAGGACCGACGGGTGCGGCAGGCACTGACCTTGCCGTTCGATTTCGAAACCATGAACCGTACCCTGTTCTTCGGCTTCAACACGCGCACGACAAGCTACTTCCAGGGAACGGAACTGGCTTCAAGCGGACTGCCGGAAGGCAGGGAACTTGAAATTCTTGAAACCTACAGGGACAAGCTGCCGCCCGAATTGTTCACGCAGCCCTTCAGCCTGCCTGTTTACGATTCGCCCCAGGCCGAGAGAAGGAATCTCAAGGCGGCGGTCGATCTTCTCGCCGAAGCGGGCTGGGTCATCAAGGGCGGCAGGATGGTGAATGCCAGCACCGGCCAGCCGCTGCGCTTCGAAATCCTCGGCTGGAACGACACCAGCGAGATCATCTCCGGTACCTACATCGCCAATCTGCGCAAGATTGGCATCGATGCCAGCCTGCGGATCATTGACCAGACCCAGTATGTCAACCGCGTTCAGAATTTCGATTTCGACATGGTCACCGGGATTTTCCAGCAGTCTGTCTCGCCGGGCAACGAGCAGCGCGACTTCTGGAGCTCCAGGGCAGCCGACCGGTCCGGCTCGCGCAATCTGATGGGCATAAAGGACCCCGTCGTGGATGCACTTGTGGATCGGATCGTCTTCGCCACGGACCGGGATGACCTGGTCGCCGCCACACGGGCGCTCGACCGGGTGCTGCTGTGGAATTACTACGTGGTACCGCAATATCACCGGGCCGTTCTTTGGCTTGCCTATTGGGACAAGTTTGGCATCCCTGATAAGCAGCCCAGCTATATAGGTGCCGACATCGACTCCTGGTGGATCGATCCGGAAAAGGAGAAGGCCCTGGCTGACAAATACAAGAGCGCAGACTGATGGCCATTCTTCTGCGCCGCGATTTCCTGGGGCTGTGCTGTGCGGCGACGGGCGCGGCCCTGCTGCCTGGACGCCCCTTCGCCGCAACCAAGACCGGCACCGCGCTGCACGGCCTGTCCGCCTTCGGCGACTTGAAATATCCCGCCGATTTCCAGCATTTCGACTATGTGAACCCGGAAGCGCCCAAGGGCGGCACCATGAATTTTGCGCCGCCAAATTCGGTATTCAACCAAAGCTTCCTCACCTTCAACACGCTGAATTCACTGGTGCTGAGGGGAGAATCTCCGCCGCGCACGGAATATTGTTTCGATTCGCTGATGACCCGCGCTTTGGACGAACCGGACACGGTTTATGGGCTTTTGGCGAGAAGCGTGACCCTTTCCGATGACCGCAACACCTTTACCTTCGAACTGCGGCCGGAAGCCTGCTGGCATGACGGCACGCCGCTGACGGCCGAAGACGTCGTCTTCTCGCTCAATCTCTACAGGGAAAAGGGCCACCCGAACCTGTCGCAACCGCTGCGCTGGATGACGGAAGCTGCCGCTCCCGATCCTGGCACTGTGCGGCTTGTCTTCAATGGCGAGCAGTCGGCGCAGAATATTCTCTCCGTTGTGCAGATGCCTATCGTCTCCAAGGCATATTACAGCGCCAACGACTTCGAGGCCGCGACCATGGCGCCGCCTCTCGGCTCCGGCCCTTACAGGATTGGCCGCGTCTCGCCAGGGCAGGTCGTCGAATATGAGCGCGTGGCCGATTATTGGGGCCGGAACCTGCCCGTCAATCGTGGCCTCTACAATTTCGACCGCATCCGCATCGACTTCTATCAGAACCGTCAGGCGGCGTTCGAGGCGTTGAAGAAGGGCGATACCCATTTTCGAGAGGAGTTCACGGCGCGCGAGTGGGCGACCGCCTACGATTTTCCGGCAGTGAGGGAAGGCAAGGTCATCAAGCGCCTGTTTCCGGGCGAGAAATGGCCAGCCATGCAGGCGGTGGCGCTGAATCAGCGCCGGCCACAGTTCCAGGATGTAAGGGTGCGCCGCGCCATCGAGCTATGTTTCGATTTCGAATGGGCCAGGCGCACCCTTTTTTACGGCTCTTACGAACGCTCGCAATCGAATTTCGAGAAGTCGGACTACAAGGCCGAGGGTGTGCCTTCGCCGGAGGAACTGGCGCTGCTTGAGCCATTGCGCGAGCACTTGCCCCCGGAAGTCTTCGGCGAGGCTCCCTTGCGGCCAGTGTCGGATGGCTCCGGCAGGGATCGCAAGTTGCTGGGCGAGGCCGCGAAGCTTCTCGCCGATGCCGGCTGGAAGCGGTCGGGAAATTTCGTCGTCAATGGCCGCGGAGAGCGGCTCAAGGTCGAAATGCTGGCGGAGGACGAAGGGATTGTGCGCGTCTTCACGCCCTGGATGGAGCGGATGCGCATGATCGGCATCGACGCTTCGGTGCGTCTCGTGGATCGCGCGCAATATGAAGAGCGGCAAAGCCGCTACGATTTCGACCTGATCATGCTGGCCTGGCTCATTGGCGCCACGCCGACGCAGAACGGCCTGGAAATCCTTTACCATTCGCGCGC
>QGUU01000408.1 GCA_003242525.1 Pseudomonadota bacterium
CTGGGCGCACGGCTCGGCCGGCGCCGAGGATCTGGCGCGCAAGGTTGTGGAGCTTGCCGAGTCCGGCGCTGCACAGTTCGCACCGCTCTATCCCGACGACATGCCGCTCTTCGAGAAGATCAACACCATCGTCAAGCGAATCTATCGGGGCGATGGCGCGATTGCCGACAAGAGCGTGCGCGACCAGCTCCATGCCTGGGAAGCAGCCGGCTACGGCCACCTGCCGGTCTGCATGGCCAAGACCCAGTATTCGTTCTCGACTGACCCCAACCTGCGCGGTGCGCCGACCGGCCATACAGTACCTATTCGCGAGGTCAGGCTTTCGGCCGGCGCCGGTTTCGTCGTCGTCATCTGCGGCGAGATCATGACCATGCCCGGCCTGCCCTCGAAGCCCGCTTCGGAGAATATCTTCCTGAACGACGACGGCGAGATCGAAGGCCTGAGCTGATTTCTAATTCCGGACCGGCGCGCCCTAGGCCGTGCCGGTCCACCATCCGGCCGCGCCTGCTCTTGCATGCCGATGCACGAGCCTTGTGCCCACCCTTCCTCTTCTGCCAACAGATCGACCTGCTGGACCACTCGACAGCGGCGACGCGAACGGGCATGGCTTCCCCCGAAAAAGGAGGATTGAATGGACAAGACCATTGAGCGCATCGAAGGCGATACCGAAGGCGTAGGTTACGAATTTCCGGTTTTCCGCTTTGAAGGATCGGACAGGGCGGCGCCGCGTGCTTATCTGCAAGCTGCGCTTCATGCCGGCGAGTTGCCGGGCACCGTTGCCATTGACGCGCTGATGCCCATCCTGGCGAAGGCGGAGGCCGAGGGCCGCATCCGCGGCTCGATCACGCTCGTGCCCTGGGCCAATCCGATCGGCCGCGCTCAATATCAGTTCTGCGACCATCAGGGTCGCTTCCACACCGGAACCAGAACCAACTTCAACCGCGATTTTCCGCTGGTGGATCGGCCGGACCCGGCCTTGCTGCCGGATACGCGGCTGGCAACGGTCGACAACAAGCTCAAGGCGCGGCTGCTGCAGCTTTCGCTCGGCCATGACATCGTGCTCGACCTGCACTGCGACGATGAGGGCATGCCTTATCTCTATGTGCCTGCCGAGCTGTGGCCGGCAATGGCCGACTGCGCTGCGGCGATGGATGTCGCCGCCGTGCTGTTGTGGCAGGGTGCAAGCGGAGCAGCCTTCGAGGAAGCGTCGATCCATCCTCATCTCAAGGCCGGAACGCCGCCCGAACGCGTCGTGGTCAGCACGGTCGAATATCGCGGCATTGCCGACGTCGACCGCGCCACCGCAGAAAGCGACGCGCAGGGCCTGTATCGGCTCCTGGTCGCCCGCGGCGTCATTGCCGATCCGACAATTCCCGCACCCGGACCGTTCAAGGGAGTGGTCGTGCCGTTGGAAAACATCGACATGATGCCCGCGCCCAAGGCCGGCGCCATTCTCTATGACGTGAAACCCGGCGACCGTGTGAAGAAGGGTGATCGGCTGGCCACCATCGTTCACAGGCCCGGAGAGCCGGACGGTCATGCAGAGGTGATCGCGCCGCAGGACGGCTATATCCTGACCCGTCGCTCGCACCGCATCACCCGCGCCGGCGACGATCTTCTCAAGCTCCTTGGCAACACCAGAAGCGCCGACGCGCGCTCGGGCGCACTGGAAGACTGACTGCCCGCCAAGCCGGACTCTCACGCAAAATCGCGCCCGCTTACAATTCCGTGAGCAAGTGGGGCGGGCGCGAAGTTTGCCCAAATCATGCCACAAAGGCGGTCATCCTCCGCCTCGCATGAAGCTGACAAGGCTTTGCAAATCAAAGAATAATTTCAGTTTTACGCGGGAGAAACAGATGAACCCTGCGCGCTTTCGCTCGCCTATGTTCAACCCATCTCGCCCCCTCGCCGCAGTAGTCCTGGCGACTGGTCTCGCACTAGCCGCACCTTCGCTGGCAAGCGCACAGACCGCTGCACCGGAAACGGCCGCAAAGCCCGCCGGCCTGTGGCTTACGACGAGCTACCCGGAATTTTCCGCACAGGCAGGGAAGGATGTGAGCATCGACCTCACGCTTGCCAATCACGGCCTGCCTCCACAGCGGGTTGAGCTTGGCGTCGACGGACTGCCGGACGGCTGGAAGTGGCAGATCGACGGTGGCGGCAAGCAGGTGACTGCCGCGATTGCCGCTTCCGACGATACGGTCGCGCTGACGCTGAAGCTCACACCGCCGGACGACAGCCAGCACGACAGGCCGATTGCCTTCACAGTTTCAGCCAAGGGGGACGGGCAGACATTGACGCTGCCCATGGAAGTCACGCTTACCAAGACCGAGCCGGCAAAGCTTACCATGGAACCGAAGCTGCCGGCGCTGCGCGGCACGGCAAAGTCGTCCTTCGACTTCCAGGTAGACCTGAGGAACGAAGGTGAGGAAGACACGACAGTGAACCTGCTTTCCAAGGCGCCTGACGGGTTCCAGGTCACCTTCAAGGAAGGCTACGGCTCGCAGGAATTGACCAGCTTGCCGATCAAGGCCGGTGAAAGGAAAGACCTCAAGGTTTCGGTCAAGCCGCCAAGCACTGCATCGGCCGGCCAGTATCCGGTCGCGGTTGCCGCAAGCTCCGGCGATCTGGCTGCGGATACCAACCTGCTGCTTGACATTACGGGCCAGCCTTCCGTCTCGCTGTCCGGTCCGCAGGGGCGCCTGTCGGGGGACGCCACCGCCGGCCAGGAACGCACCTTTACCTTCACCGTCGAGAATACCGGCTCTGCGCTTGCACAGGACATAGCGCTTTCCGCCTCGCCGCCTTCCGGCTGGAAAGTGACCTTCAACCCGGAGAAGATCGACGGGCTGGAGCCGGGCAAGACCGCTGACGTTTCCGTGTCGATGACCCCGTCGGCCCAGGCGATCGCAGGCGATTATATGGTATCCGTGCGCGCCAACGGCTCCGGCGTTTCCGACAGCGCCAATTTCCGCGTCACTGTTCGCACCTCAACCCTTTGGGGCGTAACTGGCCTCGGCGTCATCGGCGCCGCCGCGCTGATCCTCGCCTTTGCCGTGACGAGGTATGGCCGCAGATGAGCCCGGTGATTGAAGCGCGGGGACTCGTCAAGCGCTACGGCCAGGCCGTGGCGGTAAATGGAGTCGACCTGACTGTTGAGAGGGGCGAGGTGTTCGGGCTGCTCGGTCCGAACGGCTCGGGCAAGACCACCACCATAC
>QGUU01000024.1 GCA_003242525.1 Pseudomonadota bacterium
CTTCTGGATGCCTCCGCCAATCTTGATGAGGCAAGGCTGCATCAGGAGGCGGCGTTTCTTGCGGCCAAGGCCGACATTCGGGAGGAGATCGACCGATTGAAGACGCATGTGGCGTCCGGGAGGGCGCTATTGGCCGCCGGCGGTGCTATCGGACGCAAGCTCGATTTTCTCGCTCAGGAATTCAATCGCGAATCGAATACTTTGTGTTCGAAATCCAATGCCGCTTCAGTCACGTCCATCGGACTCGAACTGAAGGCGGTTGTCGACCAGTTTCGCGAACAGGTTCAGAATCTGGAGTAGCCATGAAAGGCCCTGACGACCTTGATTCCCGCATTCGCCGTCGGGGCTTGATGCTGGTGCTTTCATCGCCATCCGGCGCGGGCAAGTCGACAATCGCACGCAACCTGATTGAAAAGGATCCCGCCTTCGAGCTGTCGGTGAGCGTAACGACACGCCCGCGCCGCGCCAGCGAGATCGATGGGGTCCATTATCATTTCCGCACCCGGCGCGATTTCGACATATTGCGGGAAAATGACGAATTGCTGGAATGGGCGGAGGTTCACGGCAATTTCTACGCCACGCCGCGCGAGCCGGCCGAAAGGGCGATGGCCGAAGGTCGCGACATGCTCTTTGACATAGACTGGCAGGGCGCCAAGCAGCTCAAGGAAAAGATGCGGGGCGACATAGTTTCGATCTTCATCCTTCCGCCTTCCATGACCGAATTGAAGGCCAGGCTCATGCGTCGCGCCGAAGACCAGGAAAAGGTCATCGAAACCCGGCTCAGGAATGCGCGCGAGGAAATCGAGCACTGGACCGAATATGATTTCGTGGTCATCAACGATGACCTTGACCATGCTTTCGCAGAGGTCCGGGCAATTGTTGCCGCCGAGCGCCTGCGCCGGGACCGAAGGCCAGGACTTTTCGACTTTGTTTCGGGCCTGCTGGATGAGAAGATCGATTAAGTATCTTCGTTCCGGCGGCTGATCCACCGGCAATCGGTAAGGTCAGATCGCGTTTGCCAGCCCGACAAATTCTTCCACGCTCAGCGTTTCGGCTCGCCGGGTGGGGTCAATGCCGGCGCGTTCCAGCAATGCCTCGCCGCCCAGGCCTTTCAGGCTTTGCCGAAGCATCTTGCGACGCTGGCCAAAGGCCGCCTCGGTAATGCGGCCAAGCTTCTTCACATTGGCAAGGAGCGGCATCTCGCGTGGCACGAGGTGGACGACCGAGGAAGTCACCTTGGGTGGCGGCGTGAATGCCTGTGGCGGAACGTCAAAGGCAATTTTTGCCTGTGTACGCCAGCCGGCCAGAACGCCAAGCCGGCCATAGGAACTGCTGCCTGGGGCGGCGACGATCCTTTCGGCGACCTCTCGCTGGAACATCAGGGTCATTGACCGGTAAAAGGGCGGCCATTCCTCCACGGTGAGCCAGCGCACCAGCAACTCCGTGCCGATATTGTAAGGCAGATTGGCGACAATCCTTTTTTCTTCGCCAGGCGCGAGGGCGTTGAAATCGGTTTTGAGCGCATCACCGGACACGACTTCCAGCTGACCCGGGTAGCGATCCGCGATCTGTGCAAGTGCGGGGAGGCAACGTTCGTCGCGTTCGATCGCGACGACGCGGCGCGCGCCGGAAAAGAGAAGCGCGCGGGTAAGCCCTCCGGGCCCGGGCCCTATCTCGATGACAGTGCTCTGGGAGAGGTCTCCGGCGGTGCGGGCAACCTTGCCTGTCAGGTTCAGGTCCAGCAGAAAGTTCTGCCCGAGAGCCTTTTTCGCCCGAAGATCGTGGCGTTCAATCACCTCGCGAAGGGGCGGCAGGCCGTCGACGCTCACGCGCGCTCCTTCTCGCTGCTTTTGTCGGCAAGCGAACGGGCGAGCTTGAGTGCGGCTATCAGGCTGTCGGGAAGCGCCAGGCCTTTACCCGCGATGGGGAAGGCCGTGCCGTGATCCGGTGACGTGCGGATGAAGGGCAGGCCGAGTGTCACGTTGACCGCAGCATCGAAAGCCAGCGTCTTTGCGGGAATCAGGGCCTGGTCATGATACATGCACAGCGCTGCGTCATAGCCGGCGCGCGCACGTGGATGGAACATCGTATCGGCAGGCAGGGGGCCGAGGGCATCAATCCCTTCCCGACGAAGCAGTTCTATTGCCGGCGCAACGATTTGCTCGTCTTCCGTGCCCATCGAGCCACCTTCCCCCGCATGAGGGTTGAGGCCAGCGACCGCGAGCCGGGGGCGGTCGATGCCGAAGCGGATATGCAAGTCTGTCGCTGCGATGCGCCCCGTTCTGACTATGAGTTCCGTACTGAGCCGTTTGGGAACCTCGGCAAGGGCCATATGAATGGTAACCGGAATGGTTCGCAGGTCAGGACCGGCCAGCATCATCACCGGAAACATCGAACGGCCGCTGCGGCGTTCAGCAAGATGGGCGAGATATTCCGTGTGTCCGGGAAAGCCGAAGCCGGCATCATACAACGTCTTCTTGGCAATGGGACAGGTAACGACTGCTGCAGCCCGGCCGGAAAGAGAGTCTTCGACCGCCCTGTCTATCGCTTCTATGATGCCTTGCGCATTGGATGGGTCGGGCATGCCTGGCGTATCGGCAAATTGGCCCGCCAGCGGCACGACAGGCAGGGAATGCTCAAAGATCGGCCCCGCCTCCTTGGGCGACGTTTCGGTGATGAAAACGGAAAGGCCCGCCCGGCGCGCGCGTGCGTGGACCAGCGCCGGGTCCGCGAGCAGATAGAATGGCGGAACGGCAGACGGGATTCGCCGCTCCCAGGCCATGATTGCGATTTCAGGGCCGATCCCGGAGGGATCGCCGACGCTCAGCGCCAACGGAGCCTGGATGCGCACGGCGTCTCAGCGCTCGACAATGCGGGCCCTCTGCCTCAGCTCCGCAAGATATTTCTTTTCAAGCGCGCTCGTCTTGTCTTCGTTCTTGCCGACAGCCTGCGACTCGAAAACGAGCTGGGCAACCTTGTCGTCCGACACTTCCCGGGCCGAACATATGCCGATGAATTCAATACCCCGGCTGGTTTCGCGTACCGGCGTTGCGGAGCCAACCTTGGTCTTCTTGATCTGGTCGGCCCACTCGTCGGGCAGGGCAGGGGCAAGCACGCGGCCAAGGTCCCTAACGGTTACGTCGAGAAGCCCCTTGGCGAATTCGCGTGTCGTGTTGCAGGAATTGAAGCGGGCGCGCATGGCCTCGGCCTCGCGCTTGCGTTTGGCCAGAGTGGCGCCGCGCTCGGCGGCAGGTATGACGAAGATCACCTGCTGCAGCATGTACTCGGTTGCGGTCGGCTTCGCACCGCCACGGTCGAGCATCTTGCGAACGGCTTCCTGCTCGCTGGTGAGATTGCCACCTTCGGCCTTGTAGCGGGCGCCAAGCGCCGCATTCCATGCCATCTGCGTGCGGATGTATTCCTTGAAATGCTGGGCCGTCACGCCGGCGCTAGTCATGACCTGCACGAGCTGCGCCGGCTTCATCTTGTTGTTCTTTGCGAAACGCTCGAACGCATCGTTCACCTGGCTGTCACTGATGCGGATGCCAAGGCGGCGCGCCTCCGTCAGCTTGAGCACCTGCTCCACCATCTCCTCGCCCGCGTTTCCCTTGCGGCGCTGCAGGCGAAGGAAAGCGGCGCGATGCTTGATGTCCTCGCTGGTGATGGGGGTATCGTTGACGATGTACTTGATCGTGCTGGCATAAGCAGGCTGCGTCATCAGCGCGAGCGACGGAACGAAAGTCGTTGCAATCAGCAGTGCCATGCCTGCGGAACAAAGTTGCTTCTTCATCAGAACGCCCTAGCGGTCTTCATGCCAACGGGTACCGAAGGCAGTCCATGCTCGCCCTATGCGGCGAAACCATGTCGCCCAGCAAGGCTTGATCACTTCGCTGCCCACCGATGAAACACGTTTGCGTCAATTATTGGCGAAAGCACTTGTGGCGGAGCCGAAATCCCCAAGCGTGCGGAACGATATGTTGAAGCCGATATTCTGGCTGACCTTGCCACTTCGGCTTTCTGTTTCGGAGAAGGTCATCAGATAGGTGAAGCATTCATCGCTGTAGGAGAAACCCAATCCCTTCTGGGTCACGATGTTCTCCTTCAGGTCATATGTACCCGAACCGAACAGACGCCAGTTCTCGTCGAGCCGCAGGGAGCCCGCCATCGACACTTCATGGCGATCCTCGTCGAAACCGTAAAGCGGCTGTGCCTGGATGAAGGCGTACTGGCCTGAGAGAGACAAGGGTCCGACAGGCACGGCCGCCTTTGCTTCGGCGCGGCGGACCTCGAAGGTCTGCTCGTCGAAACGGCCGCTCAGGGAGGCGGAGAAGCCGGTGGGGCTGCTCACTCCAACGAGACCGACGAAATCCGATCGGTCGGTTTCGAGGCCAGACGCGGCGCCGACATTGACGAGATCGGGCGAAGCGAAGGAATTACGGCCTGCAATATGATAGGACTGACCGAACAGCGCGTTGGTGGACCAGCCATTGTCGTAGCTGCCGGAATAGCGCACGCCGAGATTGACGCGGGTGCCACCTTCAATGCGGTCGTAGCCGGAGAATTTGTCGCGCTCGAACAGGGTGGAGGCGTCGAAGACGAAGCTCTGCGCATCTTCGTTCGGGATCGCCAGGCCGCCGACATATTGTTCATCAGGCCGCACGAAAAGCTGCCCAACCGGCTCGATGACGTGAGAGGACCCTACGCCCGAGAAAAGGACAGGCCACCGCATCTCCAGACCCAGCGTTGCCATGTAGCGGGCAAAGGAGGACCTGAAATCGCTTGTCACGCCGGGATAGGCGTCGGCCACAGCCGGATTTGCGGCCATGGCGTCAATGGCGTTCAAAGAGGCCGTCGAAGCGTTTGCGTAATTCGCGTCTGCCTGGAAGGCCAGTAGCGGAGTAATGACCAGCCCGCCATCGGTAATAAGCGTCTTCTTCCACTCCGCTTCACCGGTCAGCCGCCCCGAATCGCCTTCAATGCCGCGCACGCGCAGGTTCGCCGGGGCTGCATCGAGTCTATCGCGCAGGATCACCCGCGAGTTGACATTGAGCGAGAGTTGCCCGCCGGCCACCGGCACGTCCGGTATGTAGGCGTAGTCAAACGACGGAAGGACCCAGGGTTGCAGGTCGGCGCGCGCTGCGGAGCTATTTTCCCGATCTTCCTGTACTTCGAAATGCATTGCCCGCAGATCGAAGTAATTCCGGTCGTTGAGCCCGGTAAGGTAGACCTCGGAGCGATGGACATAGCTGTCGTATCCGTCGAGCCCGTAGGTGTAGGAGAAATTCTTGTCAGTCTGGAGAAGAACATCCCAGCCGAAGTTCCAGCGGGAGTTGATGGCAAACTGGCCCTTCGTGCCCATCATGCCGCGAAGCTTGTTCGGGTCGTCGGCCGAGCCGCTGTTGACGGTGTCGGTACCAAATGCTGCCGGGTCGTTCTGGTGGATGCCGGCTATCTTGAGGCTGTACTGGCCATTGTTGAAGCGCTGCCGCCAGTCGGCCTCACCCAGGAAACCCTGCTTCGAATAATAGGTGCCGCGCACGGTCAGGTCGTAGGTCGGCGACAGGGCGAAATAATAGGGGACGGACCCGCCCACGCCGAGTTCGGACTTGTACTTGATGCTGGGCATCAGGAAGCCGCTCTTGCGCTTTACTGTGGGGTCGGCGATCTCGAAGGCGGGCAGAAGCGCGATCGGGAAGCCGAAAAATTCGAATTTCGGGCTCTCGAAACGCACCATGTGAGTCTGGCCGTTCCAGACGATCTTGCGAGCCTTGATGCGCCAGATCGGCGGCCTGTTGGGCTTGTCCTCGCAGGGCTCGCAGGCGGTGTAGACACCGTTGTGGAAGGTCGTCAGCACGCCGCCCATGCGTTCGGCGCTTTCTGCGCCGAAATAGGTCTTGTCGGGCGTCTCGACGCGCAGTGCATTTACGAAACCGTCGGCGAAGTCGTCGGTAATGTCGAGATGGTCGGCGTTCACCTTGTTGCCGTTGCTGTCCACAAGCTGGACATCGCCGCTGGCCACCATGCGCCGGGTCTTGCGATCATACTCGACGCGCTGGGCGACAAGCCTGTTGCCGCCATATTCGATCTGCACGCCGCCCACGGCGACAACGGTTTGCCTGTCGTTATCGTAAACCAGCGTGTCGGACTCCAGCAACATCTGGGAGCCCGATGGCACATCTGGCGCCATGTCCTCGACGGACTGCGCAGCGGCCGAACCCATGGAAAGACCGCCCGCGAGCAGGCACGCAAAAGCACTGACGCCGCACAGCAACGCCGTGCGGATCAGCTTCCGGTTCTGCGAAACCGCCCCCCTCACTAGCCGTCTTCCTTGTACAGCAGGAACGTCACCCCGAAAAACATTGCCACGACGACCGGGAACCATGCAGCTACTGCCGTCGGCACGAATCCCGCCACCCCGAACGCCTTGACAAGGACCGACACCACATAAAGCAGAAACCCTGCCGCTATGCCACCCAAAATCATCGTAGCCGATTGTCCCATCCTGGCAAAGCGCATCGATACCGTCGCCGCGATTAGCGTCATGGCCACCAGCAGGAATGGCAGGGCCAGGAGCGAATCGAAATGCATCGCAAAGGCATTTGCCTTGAGCCCGAACGATCGGGCAATCGCGATTTTGGACGGAAGCTCAAAAAACGGGATCGTTTCAGGCCTTGCGAGACGTTCCTGTACGAATTCCGGCTTGAGTTCGGTCGGCACTGTGTCCACAGGCTTTTCGGAGATGGATCCATCGGGTTCGAGCACCCGGACATCCGTCAGTTCCCAGTATCCGTCCCGCAGATAGGCTCGCTTGGCATCCCGTCGCCCTATGATATTGCCATCCGAATCGAGGCTGAAAAAGCTGGCGTCGGCCATTTCCAGCCCCTGGTTAAGAATGGCCCTCGCGCCGATGATCGTATCTCCCGTTTCCGTCTTCTGCCGCAGCCAGGGGGCCGAATTGGCCGAAACTTCGTTCGAGTTGTCCGACCGAAGCTCGCTTTCGATCCGCTCGGACTGGGAGTAGCCATAGGCAGCGAGCGGGTTGAGAACCGCGACCGTTAGCACGCCGAACAGCAGTGCGCCGATACAGGGTGGCAGAAGGAACTGCCACGCCGAAATGCCTGCCGACCGGGCGATTACCAGTTCATATTTGCGGTTCAGAGACACAAGGGTTGCCATAGCCGAGAACAGACCCACAAAGGGTACGGTCTGAACCATGATCATCGGCACGCGAAGGGCCGAAATGGAAATGGCCGTCGCATAGGAAAAGCCCGAAAGCCTGGCGATGCGACCGGTCAGCTCCGTGAAGTCAATGAGAAAAACCAGCGCGAATATACCGAGGAAAAACCATGCGGTGATTGTCGCATAGCGAATGAAGAAGTAGCGGCCGAGGGTCCAGCCCATCAGGGGTTCCCTCCGTGCGAGGGTCCGCCGGCAATGCGCAGCCGTACCGCCGACGACAGGTCTCGGATGCGGCGGAAAAGCGAAAGCACCACGTCTGCCCAGCGCGTGGGCAGTTCCATGGCGCGCTGCGCGCGGATGAACCAGACGGCAATCAGCGCTACCACAATGGGCGTTGCCGCCATCACATAAACATAGAACCGGTCCCCCTTCGCCTTGTCCTCGGCAAAGAAACCCACCCAGCGGGCAAGCAGGGCTATGGATACCGCCGTTATCAGCGGATGAATGCGTGACTCCCGGTGTGAGCGCGCGTCTCCGGCCACCGCCAGCGCGATCAATGCGAAAGTGATCGGATACAGCCACTCGCTAAAGCGCTTGGCCAGTTCAGTCCGATAGAGATTCGGAGACTTCTGGAAGATGCGGTCGTTCGGGTCCGGATTGAGGAGGTAAGGGGTTGTCTGGTCCTTGGGCATCAGGGAGACCTTGCCGATTTGCGGCGTGAAGGCCGAAAGATCGAATGCGTAAGAGGTGAAACGGATGATGGAGATTTCGCCGCCAGGAACTTTGCGGTGAACGACACCGTCGCTCATCAGAAGGGCCTTGTCGTCGCCCTCGTCAATTACAGCGCCAGTCTTCGCGTAATAGACAAGATCCACGCCTTCCTGCCTTGAATCGGCAACGAAAATCTCACCTAGCTTGTTGCCGGGAAACCGTTTCCCGATCTGCACGAAAAGCCCGTCCTCGATTTTGCGGAACGTTCCTTCCTGGATGAGCAGCGTCAAAAAATCGGCCCGGGCGTTGGCAATGAGGTTGCGGTTTCGTTGCCTGGCATAGGGGTCGACAAAGTTTTGCACGACAAGGCAGAAGATGGCCGCAGCGACGGCAAGCAGCATTATGGGCTTGAGGACGGTCATGCGTGAGGCGCCGGCCGCATTGATGACGACCAGCTCCGAATCGGAATTCATGACGCTGAGCGTCTGCGCGACGGCCACCACCACCGCGAAGGGGACGACGATAGGAATGATCGAGGGGATGATAAGGGAGGCCACCTCGAAAAACGTCAGGGCAGATTGACCGCTGTCCGTGACCAGATCGATTCGTGCCAGGACCTGGGTCGTCCAGACTATCGCCAGGGTCCAGGCCATCGCCCCGATGAAGAGCATGAAAGCGCGCCGCAATATGTAGCGTTCTACGACTTTCATGACACTTTTCTTCTAGGGTTGACCGAGCGGCGCGGAGCCGCGGACAAGGTATCGGTTCGGCTTTCGCGGTACAACCGGGCGTAGCCATTCTTCCATATCCCTGGCTTCTGCAGTCTCGGCGCCAATGGATAAGAAACTGCGAAACGATGTGGTTAGCGGTCGGTTAAGGCAGGATTTCGACCCGATTGCGGTCTTTCGTAACTCCGGTCATTTGGACGCGGTGGCCTCTGGCCGACCCTTGCCAAAGCTGGCAAAAGCACGAAAGGTCGTGGAACAGCATATCATCGCGACATTCACACTTAATGGAAGCAGGATCGCATGAGCATGAAACCTTCCATCTCCTTCACGAAGCTTGCTTCGCCGCCAAAGGGCAGCGTCTTCGTTCTCTGGGAAGAGGGCGTGGGGCTCAGCGAGGCGGCCGCAAGATGCGATCCTGAGGGAACTTTGGATCGGGCCGCTCCCATGGTCGAATTTTCTGGCAAGGCCGGCACCAATGTTGAGGTCCTTGTTCCTGTAGGCAGCCTTGCGGAGCGGCTTGTTGCGATCGGCGTGGGCAAGACGTCCGAGCTTGATGAGCATGGCTGGATGAAATGCGGCGGGACTGTAGCAGCGTCCTTGCGAAAGGCTGCGGAAGCTACCGTTGTTGCCGATCTGCCGGATGGCTCGGCGACGGGGCGCGATGCCGCGGCCCTTGCGGCCGGCATGTTGCTACGCACCTATTCTTTCGACCGGTACAAGACGAGGAAGGAGGATACCAAAGACAAGACCGCTGACAAACCGGTCAGGATTTCGATCCAGACCAACGATCCTGCGGGCGCGAAGAAGGCCTTCGCCGAAATGTCTGGCGTGGTTGAAGGCGTGTCGCTGGCGCGCGACCTGGTGAACGAGCCTGCGAACATGCTCGGCCCTCTCGAGTTCGTTGAACGGATTCTGAAACTGAAGGAACTCGGCGTAGATATTGAGATCCTTACCGAAAAGGAGATGAGAAAGCTCGGAATGGGGGCGCTGCTCGGCGTGGCGCAGGGCTCGCCGCGCGGCGCCCGGCTGGCCATCATGCGCTGGAATGGCGGCAGGGCAAAGTCCAGGCCGGTCGCTTTCGTCGGCAAGGGGGTGACCTTCGACACGGGCGGCAATTCCATGAAGTCGGCCTCCGGCATGGAAGACATGAAGGGCGACATGGGTGGCGCGGCGGCCGTGACCGGGCTGCTCTACGCGCTCGCCGCCCGCAAGGCGAAGGCGAATGTCGTCGGTGTTGTCGGACTGGTGGAAAATTCTGTCGACGGCTACGCACAGCGGCCGGGCGACATCGTTACTTCCATGTCCGGACAGACGATCGAGGTTCTGAACACGGATGCGGAGGGACGGCTCGTCCTGGCCGATGCCCTGTGGTATTGCGCCGACCGCTTCAAGCCCCAGGCCATGATCAACCTGGCCACGCTGACCGGGGCAATCATGGTGGCGCTGGGGCAACATCACGCCGGCCTGTTCTCCAACGACGATGAGCTTGCTTCACGTCTCATCGAGGCCGGGCGCCTCACGCATGAAAAGTTGTGGCGCATGCCGCTCGGCCCCGAATACGATAAGCTCATCGACTCCAAGAATGCCGACATGAAGAATGTTGGCGGACGATATGGCGGTGCCATTACCGCAGCGCAGTTCCTGCAGCGCTTCGTAAAAGACGTGCCCTGGGCGCACCTCGACATAGCCGGCACTGCCATGGGCGCCCCTTCGACTGAGATAAGCCAGTCCTGGGGCACGGGTTTCGGCGTCCGGCTGCTGGAGCGGCTGGTCCGCGACCACTATGAAGCGTAAGTCCTGCGCATGACCGAGGTGCTGTTCTATCATCTCACCGAATCCACGCTCGAAGAGTCCTTGCCGGGCCTGCTTGAGCGCAGCGTAGCGCGGGGGTGGCGGGCAGTCGTTCAGACGGGCACAGAAGAGCGGCGTGATGCGCTCGACACGCATCTATGGACCTTCCGCGACGATTCCTTTCTGGCTCATGGTACGGATCGGGATCCTTATCCGGCCGAGCAACCGATTCTGCTGACAACGGGCCATGCCAACCCGAACGGCGCGCAGATTCGTTTCCTGGTGGATGGCGCAGAGCCTCCCGATATTTCCGACTATGAACGGGCAGTCTTCCTGTTCGACGGGCATGACAACGCGCAGGTCGAAGCGGCGCGCGGGCATTGGAAGGCGTTGAAGGCGGCGGGCCATACCGTAACCTATTGGCAGCAGAACCAGGATCGACGCTGGGAGCGCAAGGCATAGGCCGTCTTTTCCGCCCTGATCGATCTGAAAGCGGTTCAGCTTGCCGCACTGGCAGGGTAAACCGGCAGTCATGCGTTTCCTGTTTGGTCTGATTCTTGCTGCAGGCTTGGCCCTCATAGTCTATCCGCGCGTGGCAGCGGGCGTGGCGCACAGGCCGATCGGCACCTGGCGCGTATATGAGCCGACCACCGGGTTCACCGAGGCAAGGCCTGTTTTAAAGTCGAACGATGCGCCCGTTATGATCGGGGTCGAAATGACAACGAGGGCCGTTTCGGAGCTTCCCCCTGGCGCGATCCTGACAATTACCGTTTCGGTCGGCGGCAGGACCGTTCTGGCTCGCGCACTCGATTTTTCCGGCGCCGTGGGCAGGGATACCAACCCCCAGATCCAGGAGAGGATCTTCCATACCGAAGCCGGTGTCATCGACTCCGTTGAGGACGGCACCTATATCTTCACCTTGGACAGGGGAGACGCGGAAGGCGTCATGCTGCACGCAGTCGATCTTGTTCTCTCGCACGGCGCGTCGGTGGATGCGCGGCTCCAACCGATCGGCTTTTCACTCGCGGCAATTGGCTTTATCGGCCTGGCCTTGACCTTCCGCGCGAGAGCGGGAGGAAAGCCGGCCAGCCCAGGTTCGCAGCCGCGGCCTCCACGCTGGGGCAGGGGAGCATGAACTATCGCCATGCCTATCACGCCGGTAATTTCGCGGATGTCGTCAAGCATGTGGTGGTCGCCCGCCTGATTGAGTATCTGAAACTCAAGGACAAGGCTTTTCGGGTCCTCGATACGCATGCCGGAATCGGTCTGTACGACCTGTCGTCGCCCGAGGCGCAGAAAACCGGTGAGTGGCGGGGAGGCATCGGGCGGCTTGTGAGGGCGCCCCTGCCGCCGACCGTCGCAACGCTCCTCGCGCCATATCTGGACGCCGTCCGGTCGGTCAATGGAGAAGGAACGGTCGAACGCTATCCCGGTTCTCCGCTGCTGACGCGCCATCTCCTTCGGCGCCAGGATCGCCTCTCCGCCATTGAACTCCATCCGGAAGATGCGCACAGGCTGAAGGCGCTTTTCCATGGTGATTTCCAGACCAGGGTGATGCAACTCGATGGCTGGCTGGCTCTCGGCGCACATCTCCCTCCGAAGGAAAAGCGAGGGCTCGTCCTCGTCGATCCGCCTTTCGAGCAGGAAGGCGAGTTCGACCGGATTGTCGAAGGGTTGCGCAAGGCGCATCGCCGCTGGCCGGGTGGAATCTACGCGCTTTGGTATCCGATCAAGGATCGTTCGGCTGTGGCAGGTTTTCGCAAGCAGCTCGCTATTCTCGGGATTCCAAAAATCCTCGATGTCGCCTTCGAAATCAGGCAACCTTCACCGGAACTGCGCCTTGACGGATGCGGCGTGATAGTGGTCAATCCGCCCTACACACTTAAGGATGAACTTCGCGAAATCCTGCCCTCGCTGCACGATATTCTGGCGGAAGACCCGTCATGCCGGTGGTCGCTCGACACGCTGAGCGGAGAGTAACATGTCGCTTGACCGGCCATCGGCGACACCGCACAGTGACGCCAATTGGAGGCTGACATGAATCGCTTTGCCAACATTGCCTTTGCCGCGCTGACCGCTTTCGCTGCAACCCTGGCAAGCGGGCCCGCAGCCCTTGCAGCGGATCTTCCCGGCTACATCTACGAAGGGAACGATGGCAGCGTGTGTGGTGAAGCCTGGGTGCTGAACCGCATTACCAGCCGGTTTCGCCACCAGGTGCGCCATGTGCCCAACCTGCCGAATGTGGACATTGTTGACTTCCGGGGGGTTCACCAAAGCCGCTATCTGCCAGCCGGCGAGAAATGGCCCATCGCACGCCACTACTGCCGCGGGCAGGTGGCACTCTCCGACGGTCGCGATCGTTCCATCTGGTATCTGATTGAACGCGGGCAAGGCTTCGCGTCGATGGGAGACAATGTTGAGTTCTGCGTCGCCGGCTTCGACCGCTGGATGGTCTATAACGGGCGCTGCCGCGTCCTGCGCTGACCTGCACAAGCACGATCGGATGCCATGAGGGCATTGGGCGGCCGGGCTTGGGCTGTGTTGGCAGCGTTGGCGCTGTTCAGCGCCTTTGGACTGGGCGTGGCGAGCGGCGAAAGCCAAAGCTCGGCGCCATCAGGCGCTTTCAACTTTTATGTCCTTTCCCTCTCATGGTCGCCGAGTTACTGCGCCACAGAGGGCAGGCGGGCCGATCGGCAACAATGCGGAAGAACGGCAAGGCCCTATTCCTTCATTGTTCACGGCCTCTGGCCGCAGGAAGAAGGAGGCTACACGCGTAACTGTCCAACCAGCCTGCCCAGGGTCGACAGCGGGATCGCGCGCAGTGTCCTTGACATCATGCCTTCTACTGGCCTCATCCGCCATCAATGGAGAGCGCACGGCGCGTGCACGGGCCTTTCTCAGGAGGACTACTTCCGCGCCGTGCGTGCGGCATGGGAGCAAGTTCGAATCCCCGCCGAATTTCATCGCATCCGCAGCCATCGCATGGTGAGCCCGGGCGAGGTCGAGGCGGCCTTTCTTCGCGCCAATCCTGGCCTGCCTGCCAGCGGCGTGGCCGTCACCTGCGACCGCCGTTATCTGCGCGATGTTCGTATCTGCATGACGAAGGATCTGCGAT
>QGUU01000409.1 GCA_003242525.1 Pseudomonadota bacterium
CGGCCGGTCGCCCGCCGCGCCCTCCAGGCCCGCCTCGCCAAGCGGCGGGGGGCGTGGACGTTTACGTCCATCATGGCGCGAATGTCTTCTTCCTCGGCTTCGATTACGGTCTTCGCTATCATGATGCCGGCATTTGCCACCACGGCGTCGATCCGACCGAACCGGGCCAGTGCTGCTTCGACCCAGCGTGCCTCGGCATGCTGATCGAGAGCGTTATAGGCCTGGACATGTACCCGCTGCGCGTCTTGCCCCGCCCAGTCCGGCGTTGCCGGATCGCGCATTCCAAGCGAGACAGACCAGCCTTCGTCCAGCAGGCGCCGCGCTATGGCAGCACCTATGCCACGGCTGGCTCCCGAAACGAGGGCGACCCGCGCGCTCATTGTCCGACCTCGCGCAGGCGACGATAGGCGCGCTTGAGGATGTCAATCAGCACGGCCTGTTCCTTTGGGGGGATGATCCGGTTGAAGAAGGACTCCGACTGATCCACGACAATCGTTCGCACCTTGGCGGCGAGAGCAGCACCCTTGGGGGTGATGAACAGTTCCTGTGCCCGGTTGTCCTCGGTGGAAATCCGCCTGGTAATCAGGCCATGCGCTTCGAAACCGTCAAGGATTCTCCCCATGGCGGAACGGTCCTTCCGGGTCAGGTCGGCAAGCACCGACGGACGGATCCCAGGATGGCTATCGATCAGGAACAGCGCCGTGATCTTGCCCTTGCCGCGCGCAACCTCCAGGTCCCGGAGCCGGCGATCAAGGTCGCGCGATACGGCCATATCCAGCACTCGGACATAGAAGCTGAGCGTATTCTCCAGAACGTCGAGATCGACGTCATCTGGCCGGCTGTCCGGTTCACGCGATCGCGCCACTAACGCCACGCCAGTATCCCTCCCTGGGTCTCAGCCTGTTCCTTTGGCATGGCCAAAAATGATAGACTTTTACAATCAATTTAGTGGACAAAGTCAACTATTAATTCATGCCGAACCGCGTCAGGCGTCCTCAGGCGACCTGATCTCGGGCGGCTGTCGTTCAGAACTAAGGATCTCCTGGCTTTGCCCGCGGGGTCACCGGGTCGCAACCGAAATCCTGAAAGATGAGTCGGCACGCCGGAGTTTCCACCCATCCGGCGACGGACGGCGTCTTGAACCCGGTTCGAAGGAGGGGGAGGCTGAGGAAACTTTGTATTGCGGTCTTTGATCTGCGTCAGTGCAAGGCCCTACAGTCCTGCATATGGTCGGCAAGCAGCGCGATGATTTTTTGAGGAGAAGGCGATGTACAAGCATATATTGATCACCACCGATGGTTCCGAATTGGCGGAAAAGGGTGTCGAACATGGGCTGGCGCTCGCAAGCCAATTGGGCGCCAGGGTCACCGTGCTCAGCGTTACGCCGCCCCTTTCGCAAAAGGTGGTGCGCGCCGCAAAACAGGCTGGCATCGAAGATCCGGTCCTTCGCTACGATCAGCAGGTCGATGAAGAGATGCAGGAGAGGTTTGCCGCCATATCCCAGCGCGCGGCCGCTCATGGGGTCACGCTGGAACTGGTCCATGAGGTCGATGATTTTCCGGCGGAAACCATCGTCCGTTCGGCCAAGCTGAAGGGTTGCGATCTCATCGTGATGTCATCCCACGGCCGGCGCGGAGTGCAGCGCCTGATTCTCGGCAGCCAGACCGCAGAAGTGGTGACGAATACAGAGATTCCCGTTCTTGTCGTGCGCTGACACGCGCAGAGGACAGAGGCCTCGACCGTCAAGCAGCGGGAGCTTCCCTGCTCATGAATAACTATATCAATGACGCACAAACGTAATGGTTAGGCCAGTATCCCAGAAAAAGGAGCAAGCCATGTCCGGACTTACGATCGCCTATCGCAATCTCGACTCGTCGCCGGCGATCGAACAGCAGGTATCCGAAAGGTTCGCCGATCTTGAGAAGCTCGGAGCCCGGATCGAGAGCTGCGATGTCGTCATCGAGGCCAGCGACCGGCGGAGGGTATCAGCGCGCGAGTTCGCCGTGCGCCTGAAGATCGCGTTGCCCGGCCCCGATATCGACGTAGAGCGCCGGGTCGGCCGCAGCGAGCCCGCAGCGGACGTCAGCCAGGCCATCCGCGAAGCGTTCGATGTCGCTCGCAGAGAAATCCTGGAACGTAAGTCCAGGCAGAACCCCTAAAGCCTTCTGCTGCGGCCGGCGAAATCGGCCGCAGCCCATTCTTCTCCCTCGCGCGTGGGGGAGGTTCGCGCATATGGGAACTGCCGGATGGCGCATGCGCCAGGCCGGCAACCCATCAAAATCTCGCTGTGCTGGCGATGTCGAGTGGCTGAATGGGTGCGTTACGCCTAGGCCGCGAGTTCAGCGGCGCTGGCCAATTCGCGCTCCATCTGCATGAAGCCATACTCCGGCACGATCTCACCGGTCCGATCACCGATCCTGTCCCAGTTGGCCACCACTTCCCTCGCCGCGTCCTCGCCGCCGCCAATGAACACGCCCTCGGTCATCGTGACATGGGCGCGAGCGAAATGGCCGGCTCCGGCACACAAAATCGCCCGTGTCGGTGCGCCTTCTCCGACCAAAGCCAGGAGTCCCGGGCTCACCAGTTCGGGTGACAGGCGCTCCAGCTTTTCCTGTGGCAGAAGGCTGCCCGTCATTGCGGTCGCTGCCGTCGGTGCGAGGCAATTGACCTTGATGCCGTATTTCTCGCCCTCGAGGGCCAGCGTCTGCATCAGGCCGACCAGCGCCATTTTGGCCGCTCCGTAGTTCGCCTGCCCGAAATTGCCGTAAAGACCCGACGACGAGGTGGTCATCACCACCCGGCCATAGCGCTGCTCGCGCATGATTTCCCAAACGGCCTTGGTGCAGATTGCCGACCCCATCAGATGCACGTCGATGACTTCGCGGAACTCGGCCATCGTCATCTTCGCGAAGGTGCGGTCGCGCAGGATGCCGGCATTGTTGACGAGAATGTCGATCCGGCCCCAGGCTTTCATGGCGGCGGCCGCCATCTCGGCGACCCTGGCCTCGTCGGTCACGCTCGCAGCAAAGCCAAGCGCATCACCGCCAGACTCCCGGATTTCGCGGGCCACCTTTTCGGCCGCATCCTCGGCGACGTCGTTGACGAGCACCTTCGCGCCCAGCCGGGCAAGCAGGAGGGCGTGGGAGCGGCCCAGTCCGCCACCGGCTCCAGTCACGATCGCGATGCGCCTTGCAAGCTC
>QGUU01000410.1 GCA_003242525.1 Pseudomonadota bacterium
AGAGCAGCGCCTCCGCGCTTGGCGGACAGCCGGGCACGTAGATATCGACCGGCACGATTCGATCGCAGCCGCGCACCACCGAATAGGAATAGTGATAGTAGCCCCCGCCATTCGCACAGGAGCCCATGGAGATGACGTAGCGCGGCTCGGGCATCTGGTCGTAGACCTTGCGCAGCGCCGGCGCCATCTTGTTGGTCAGCGTGCCGGCCACGATCATCACATCCGACTGGCGCGGCGAAGCGCGCGGAGCCACGCCGAAGCGCTCGGAGTCATAGCGCGGCATGGAAGTATGGATCATCTCGACCGCGCAGCAGGCCAGTCCGAAGGTCATGAACATCAGCGAGCCGGACCGCGCCCAGGTAATCAGCGCCTCGGTGGAGGTAACCAGGAAGCCCTTGTCTGCAAGCTCGTCATTTATCTCGACAAAGAAAGGATCGGTCGAGCCGGCCGGCTTCCCGGTCGCAGGATCGATTATGCCCTTCGGCCGCGGTGCGACGAGCGTGCCGGAGTTCAATCCCATTCCAACGCTCCCTTCTTCCATTCATAGGCAAAGCCGATGGTCAGCACGCCAAGAAACACCATCATGGACCAGAAGCCGAGCATGCCGATATCGGAAAATGAAACGACCCACGGAAACAGGAAGGCTACCTCCAGGTCGAAAATGATGAAAAGGATCGACACCAGGTAGAAGCGGATGTCGAATTTCATCCGCGCGTCGTCAAACGAATTGAAGCCGCACTCGTAGGCGGACAGCTTTTCCGGGTCCGGATTGCGGTAGGCCACCAGGAAGGGCGCGATGATCAGCGCCAGCCCGACTGCAAGGGCGACGCCGATGAAAATGACAACCGGCAGATACGAACTAAGAAGTGCGTTCATGCTGCGACTTTCCGTTGACGGCCTTCCGGCCAGACCTACAGCAACGGACCAGGACTCGGAAGTGGCCTTATTGTCCGCTCAACCGATTGATCGGCCTATGCTGCGACGCGGCGAGGGTTAGCGCAGCGGTCACCGCGAAGCAAGTCAAACCTTGCGCAAATTTGGCTTCATGCCCGCCCTGCGGCGCAAAACCGCCCCAATCTTCTGCCTGCCGAATTCCTTTTCTTTCGACGCAACTTTTCTCCTGACAGGAAAACGGGTGGCTTCCTGTTACGATGCGTGGAATCGGGTGCCGCTACGGCACCCCTTTCAGGCAATTCGGAGCCCATGAAAGAAAAGATATCTCTGGCTGCGGCACGGCGTATCGCCTTGGCGGCACAAGGTTTCGCCGACCCTGTTCCGACCGGGCCGGTGACCGTCCGGCATTTGCGGCGGGTCCTCTTACGCAACCGGTTGTTCCAGATGGATTCCGTATCCGCGGTGGTGCGCGCCCACTACATGCCGCTCTATTCCCGGCTGGGCCCCTACCCCATGGCCCTTCTGGATGGCGCTGCTACCGGGCGGAAACGGCTCCTGTTCGAATACTGGGCGCATGAGGCCTGCCTGCTGCCGGTGGATTTCTATCCGTTGCTGCGCTGGCGCATGGAGCGCGCGGGACGCGGAGAGGGAATGTATGCCGGCCTGGCGCGCTGGGGTCGGGCGAATGCCTCTTTCATCGAGGAAATATATGAGGAGGTAAAAAAGCGCGGACCGATTGCCGCGTCGGATATGGACGGCCACAAGGGCACGGGTGGCTGGTGGGGCTGGAGTGCGGCCAAGCACGCTTTCGAATGGCTGTTCTGGGCAGGCCGGATCACTACCGCCTACAGGCGGGGCTTCGAACGGGTCTATGACCTGCCGGAACGTGTCCTCCCGCCCCGTATACTGGATATGCCGGCGCTCCCGCGAAGGGAGGCACATCATGAACTGATACGCATCGCCGCCCGCGCCCATGGCGTCGCCACCTATGGCGACCTGCGCGACTATTTTCGCCTGGCTCCCGAAGACACAAAGCGCGCCATTTCGGAGCTGGTCGAGGAGGGCGTGCTGCTTCCCGTCAGCGTCGAGGGCTGGAACCGGCCTGCTTGGCTCTTCAGGGATGCCCGCATCCCGCGTCGTATCCACGCGCAAGCCCTGCTCTCGCCCTTCGATCCGGTAGTGTTCGAGCGCAGGAGGGCGGAAGACCTGTTCAGCTTCCACTATCGCATCGAGATTTATACGCCAGCCGAAAAGCGTCAGTACGGCTATTACGTGCTGCCTTTCCTGCTTGGCGACCGGATCGTTGCACGCATAGATGTCAAGGCAGACAGGCCCGCTGGCACATTGCGCGTTCATGCCGCTTTCGCCGAGCCGGAGGCGCCGCGCGAAACCGCGGCGCGTCTCCTGGAGGAACTGAAGCGAACGCAGGCCTGGCTTGAACTGGACCGGCTGAACGTCAAGGCCGCTGGCAACCTCGGACCGGCGCTTACCAACATGGCAATGTCGTAGCGGGGCGTTGACAGCTGGCGATCAGCAGTCCTAAATCGCGCAAGACGGTCTTCTCCCGCCAGGGAGGAGCTAAGAGGGAATGCGGTGTAGGAGCAATCCGAGTCCGCGGCTGTCCCCGCAACTGTAAGCGGCGAGCCTGAGCCGAACGCCACTGGACTGCTCCGGGAAGGCGGCAAGGGCAACGACCCGCAAGCCAGGAGACCTACCGTCTGAAAAAGAATCCGACCGCCCGGCGGGTGCTCCCGGGCAAGGAGTCCGATTTGAGTGGCAACGTTGTTTCCTCGGCTGATACGGCGGACTTCGAGTCCGACGGGCAAGCATGCGCAGCTGAGACCCTGGCCGACGTCACGATCCTTGTCTGTTCGACATGCCGCGACGAGAGCGACGCCGACAGCCAACCGCGCGCTGGCATGGTACTTGCCGAAGGAACGAGCCTTGCTGCGGCTGGGGCCATTTCCGTCCGCACCGTAGCATGTCTGGGCAATTGCAGGCGGAGCCTGTCTGCCGCGCTGCTTCGCAAGGGCGGCTGGAGTTATGTTTTCGGCGGGCTCTCGATCAGCGACGGGCCCGATCTGGTAGCCGGTGCGGAACTTCTTGCCCGATCCGCCGACGGAATGATCCCATGGCGAGAGCGGCCCAGCTCCCTCAAGCGCGGCCTTGTCGCGCGCATCCCCAGTCTCGACCAGTTGAAGGACCTTCCATGACCTCCTCCGCCGCGCGCGTTCCCTGTACCGTCGTCACCGGATTCCTGGGTGCCGGCAAGACCACGCTGATCCGCCACATCCTCCAGAAT
>QGUU01000411.1 GCA_003242525.1 Pseudomonadota bacterium
TCCGAGTTCGGCAGCAATCGATTCCGGGTCGATCGGTGGCAGAACTTCCTTGGGAGCGGGGTCTTCATCGGCAAGCGCAAGCCGGGCCTGTTCAAGCAGAGCAGCGAACTCTGCTGCCATGTCAGGTCCCGACTCGCGGTATTCAGCCGCCATCGTATCGCCGGAAACCCTGATACGCCCCGAATGAAGCTCATCCAGCACCGACAGGTAATCGAAGGGAATGGAGGGCTTGGCGCCGGCCGCTTCCTTCTCTTCGCCCGAGGCAGCAAAGAGATCATCGAGGAGGGCGGCGAAATCCCGCTTGGCTCCTGTTGCTATTTCGGCCTCCCCCGATCAGTGCGCGTTCGGCACCGAGAATAGAGGGCGTGCGTTAAAAAAAAATGGGCGGGATAGGACGCAATTTACGATTCCAGGCCGCCCGCCGACGATAATCCCGCCGCTTTTGAGGCGAACATGATCACGGCTCTGCATGCCAGCCATGCATTTGTTGCACTGCACAACAACCCTGGATTGGCTATCTTGTGCGCGGGAGGACAGACAGGAGAACACAGCATGGAGTTCCTGACCGAACTTCTGTCCCGCCCCCGCCCGAATGAGCAGGCGCGCTATCGCGCGGCTCTTGCAATACTGAACGCGATGAGCAACTCGGATCGCGCCGACATCGGCATCAAGCCGGCCGATTTCCCACGCATCGCCCGTGAAATGGCTGAACGCTAGGTCCGGAAATCCCAGCGCGTCTACGCTACATCGCGCCGGCCACGTCACCGCGGCGCCGCATTCCCTGCTAGACTCCCCTTGCCCTAAGGGAGGACAAGCATGCGAATCGCCGACGGTATCGCGGCTGCGGCCGCCATGTTCTTCGCCTGCACGCAGGTCGCCATCGCCCAGGCGGACTATGTTGACGACCGCTCCAGCGCAGAATCCGTAATCCGTTCATTTTACAACGCCATAAATCGAAAAGAATACGCTCGCGCATGGAGCTATTTCGGCGAGACGAAACCTGCCAAGGACTTTGCGAGTTTCGCCAGGGGTTATGCGGATACGAATGCAGTCGAGCTGCGCATAGGCGGCGTTGCCGAGGAAGGGGCGGCCGGCAGCATATTCTTCGCAGTGCCCGTTGCCATAAGAGCAACGTCCATTACGGGCGACCAGCGGCTTTTTGCCGGTTGCTACACGCTGCGGCAAGTCAACGCACAGATTCAGGAACCGCCATTCGATCCGATCCATATAGAGAAAGGCGTGTTGAAGCCGGCGTCCGGCGACCTGGAAGAGGCGTTGCCGGAGAGATGTGGCGACGGGCCCGAGCCTTCGAACCGGGATGCCGCACTGGAAGCAGCAAAGAAGGCCTTCGCTGCAACTCATCAAGACGAGTGCGAAAACGAGACGCCTGAGGGAGCGCCTTCAACCGAGCCTGCCGCATATACCATCCGCTACCAGGACAAGGACGCGGGAGCCGATGCGCCGGAACGCGAGGTGCGGCTCTTCCGCTTTTTCTGCGACATGGGTGCCTACAACGAGAGCGCTTATTACTATCTGGCTGACGATAGCGGCAGGATCAGGCAGTTGCAGTTCGCCGTCCCCGAGCTTGATATCCGCTACGAAAATGGCGACCACGAAGGCAAGGTGGAATCCGTTGCCGTCATCGGCTTCCAGGTTGAGGATGTTGCCTTCAACTCGCATTATGACGAGGCCAGCTTCACCATCACCACCTTCGCCAAGTGGCGGGGCGTTGGGGATGCTTCGTCTACAGGAACCTATCTGTTCCGGAATGGCGAGTTCGCACTGGTGAAGTACGACGTCGATGCTTCCTATGACGAGGAGATCAATCCGGAAACGGTGGTGGACTACTACACCGCACCCTGAAGCTAGTCAGCGTTTCACCGAGAGCATCCAGTTCAGGGTTTCGCGCCAGTCCGTCATGCGGATTGGCGTGCCGTGTGTTCCCGTTTCGAAACGCACGAAGCGCGTGGGATAGGTCGGGACCCTGGCCAGTATCGAGCGGAAAAAGGCTTCCTGGCGGCCAACCGGAAAGACCGGGTCCTTGCTGCCCTGCGCGAAGAAGACCGGTATCTGTCGCTTGAAGGCGGTACTGGACAGAAAGCCTTCGTCCCACATTGAGCCGAGCAGCAGAAGACCATCGATCCGGGCGCCCGTATCCTTTCGTTGCGCCAGCTTCCAGCAGACCTGGCCGCCCATCGAACCGCAAGCGACGAAAATCCTGGCCTTGGGCGATTTCTGCGCGTAATGGCCGATCAACGACGCAATCTGCGCCGCGCCCCTTTCGCCGAAATCCCCAAGATCCGGTGCGAGATAGAGTCCGCCATTGTCGGCCATCAGGTTCTTGATGCGATTGAAATTGCCACCAAAGGTGAAGTCGTCCACGCCCTGACGGCGCGAGCCACCCTGTCCGTGCAGATAAAGAACGATGACGGACGCACCCTCGGTTCGGCCAACGGCGTAATGGCGCACGTTTCCGGTCTCGCTCTTCAGCACCAGATCGCGCTGTACCCGGCGCACGCCCAGCGAAACATATTCTGCCCGGACACGCTTTTCAGGCACCTGGTCACGCTGGTTGATGTCTCGCAGTTCGCGATAGTCAAAGACGCGGTAGAGCTCGCCCCCGTCGGAGGAAAGCAGCGCCGGATAGGCAAAAAGATCGTCCTTGTATGGCTTAAGCGTGAGCGCAGAAGCGGGAGGGGCAGAAAACAGGACGGAAGCCGCAAACAGGAGCGCGACGGCAACGGCATGTATCAAGGGTCTGGCCATGGACAAGCCCCTGCCTTCGGGCCGGGCCTTTGTCAACGCCGGAGCATCAACCCTGCAACAGGCCCCCGGCTCGCTCCAGCGCGTCTGGCGTGTCGACATCAAGGGATGCGCCTTGCCCTATCTCCACGTCGATCACGTCCAGCCCTTCGGATTCCACCAGGTGCCGCGCGCCCGTGTCGCCCTCAAGCCTGGCGACTGCTTCAAAGAGCGAGCGTGGCAGGATTACAGGGTTGCCGCGCTTGCCGTTGCAGGTGGCGCGCACCACTGCCCGGCCCTCCGCCTTGCGGAAGGCATCTGCCAGCCGGTCGAAATCGGCGGGGGGGGGCCCGGGCAGTGCCCCCAAACAGACAAAAGGCCCAGAAGCCCCCCCGGGAAGGCCCCCAAACCCCCCCTCCACCATTTGCTAAAACCCCCCCGCA
>QGUU01000412.1 GCA_003242525.1 Pseudomonadota bacterium
AAACGGCGAGGCTGACAATTTTCTTCCACTTTTCTGGAAGAAAAGCAGGGTGCCGTTCCAGACCAGCAGCAGGAACTGCGCGGCCAGCGCGGCCAGAGGGCCGGCCGAAAGCGAGAAGAACGTTGCCCCAATAACTACCCCGCTTCGCAACCAGCGGCGCGGCGTGCTGTTTCCGTATCCAAGAACGAGGTGGACCAGCGCCAGGATCGAGGCCGTGCATACGCCGAACAATATCGGGTGCTCATAGACCACCTGTGCGCGTCGCAGCCCCCATCGCGGGTCGGTGGGAGCATCCGGAAACGTCGGATAGAACATGCCAAGAAAGTCGCGTGCCATATCGCGGCCGGTGAAGGATTCGAAGGCGGCCAGCGGCAGCATCACGACCACGAACAGGAACAGAAGCCGCGTCATCCTGTAGAAATCGTCGGCGCTGCGAATGAAGCATCGTGCAAGGAAATAGCTGCCAACTGACTCGATGAAGATCATGCCGGCGGATTGAAGCGCATAGGACGCCCCATGCACGACGGTGATGGCTACGGCACACCATAGTGCATAGGCCAGGATGCAGATGTCGGCCAGGCGTATGCGGCCCGCCCTGCCAGAAAACCACATGACCAGGCACGGAATGATCATGACCATCAGGACGAGCCGATAGATCGAGATCCGCATGGAACCCAGCATGATGACCCAGGGAACGAGCTGGGCGATCAGAAACAGGGTTACCGGCAAGGCCAGTTTCCCTGCGGCGCCTGACGGGGTCGGCGCAGCGGCGATGTCCCCTTCAACGACCCCTGCCTTGTCGGGCAGCCGGACGGCGCCGGCCCTCGCCGGCGTGACCGGCCGGGCCAAAGCAGGGCGCCCGAAGGCTGCCCTGCGGTAGGCCATCACAGCGCTGGAGCTGCCTCTTCCGCCCGTCGTGGGACCAGGAGCAGCTCCTTTAAATCGTCTGCCAGATCGGCCACGCATTCCACCCTGTCCTCTCTGAGATAATCCGGCATATGGCTTCTTGCGGCGATGCCGATCGCGGGGTCCGCCTCGAATGCCTGAATCTGCTGCTCGAGCGCCCCTGCGATCTCTTCCGGCCTTATCCCGTCGGGCACCAGCAGGTTCTCGTGCCTGTTCGCCATATGCTTGTTGCCGTAAGCGTTGGTGAGCACCCGCACACCGAAATGCGCCATTTCCAGCGGCGGGTAACTGGGATGGGGAGACACCATCAGCGAGAGACCGACGGCCGCTTTCCTGAGCAGAAGCGCATAATCCTGCAGCGATGCCTTACCCAGCGACTGCAGGCGATGCCCGCCTCCGAGATCCATGTCTTCATGCTGCTCGCCAACGGAAAGGATGCGCCAGTCCCTGTGAGCGCTGCCATGATGCTCTGCCCAATGCTCCAGGCAGCGGCGTATCAGGTAGAAGGCGTTGCGGGGAATTTGCGGCCGTCCATAGACGAGCAGGATCTTCTCCTTTTCCTGCACACGCAGATCGTCTGCAAAGGGCCGCAGGGCAGAGTTCATTCGTGGCTCGAACACATATTCGCGCGCTGCGCGATGCCCTTGCGCGGCCCAGTAGCCTTGCAATTCCCTGGTGTTGAGAACTGCCCAGACCGGCCAATGGCCACCCATGGCCTCCCTGGCAAGAAGATGCGCCGCCGAAAACGGGTAGAATCCAGGCTCATATTCCTGGATGAGCTGGATCTTCGGCATCGGTTCGCGATCGAAATGCATCGCCTGCGCGCGCAAGGCAGGCTCGAGGTTCAGGGATATCCACCAGTTGAAGGCGATGAAAATATCCCCTGCCCTTATCGGCAGCACATTCATGTTCCGGGAAAGAACATGGAACGGGCAGCCAGCCAGTGCGGGATAGGAAAGTGCTGCATTGTCTTCGGGGCCGACATCCTTCTCGGTGACGATCCGGGCCTCGATTCCGGCAGGAGCAAGCAGGTACGCAAGATCGTTGAACAGCCGCAGGCCAGTCATCACGCCGCCAAACGCCGCTGCACGAGAGAGATCGGTGATCGCCAGGTTGATCCGCGGCACGGCGCTCGGGTCGGGCTGGAACATGATGTCCTTCAGGACTGCATATTCAATGCCCGGCCCGTTCAACCTGTCACGGACCCGGTCGAACATGCCTTTGAGAAAAGGCGGCGCCATCTGTTTGATGGCTGCACGGTTCAAGGCTCTGAGTTGGCTGTCACGCAGGGTCAAGGGTCACCTCATCGCCGCCGAGAGGAGAACTGCCTCAAGCTTGCGGGTCTGCCTGGCCGCATCGTGCCGTGCCAGGCAATAGGCTCGCGCCGCGCCTCCCAACCTGCGCCTGAGGATCGGGTCCTTGGCGAGCATTTCCATGGATTGGGCCATGGCCTCGCAATCTTCCTCAGGCACGAGATAGCCTGTCTGGCCCGGTACGATCTGATCCGGGATGCCGCCCACCGGTGTCGCCACGACCGGCAAGCCACATGCCATCGCCTCGGCCAACGAAACGGGCGATCCCTCCCGCACGCGTGAATGCTGTATGAAGACGTCGAAGTCCGGCAACTCCCGGGCCAGATCAGGCTCCGTGACATGGCCGCGAAAATGAACCTTTTCACGGATGCCGAGCCTGTTCACCATGCCCTCGAGATTGGCGCGCTCTTCTCCTTCGCCAAAAATGTCCAGCCATGCATTTGCGCAAGTGCGGGCCACGCGGGCAAAGGCCGCTATCGAGACATCGCACCCCTTGTCGGGCTGCAGGCGGGAAACCATGACGAAACGCACCTGCCCGTCCGGTCGCCGCTCGCGCGGCCGGAACACGTCGGTCGGCGCACCGCAGGGAATGTAATGGATCTTGGCCGGATCCATCCCATGATCTTCAAACCAGCGCCGCTCCGCCTGCGTCACGACGACAACGCCCGCAAAGTGCGGAATGCAGCGAACGAGGCTCCACCGGTACCAACGGTTTCGCAGGAACGGAAAATCACCGTGGAAATAGACAAGGAGCGGAATGCCGGCCTTGCGCGCAACCGGCTGCAGACGCATTCCCATGTCTCCGAAATGACAGAGGATCACGTCCGGCGACCGCTCGGCAAGGAGGCGCTGCAAGCGGACCCGCTCGGCTCCCGCAGCGGCATAGAAATTTCCGCTGAACGCCGTCCTGGCGCGATGCAGCCAGCGCGCCGGCCCGTCGTAAGGTGCCGGATTGCCG
>QGUU01000413.1 GCA_003242525.1 Pseudomonadota bacterium
TGGTAAGGGGGGTTCCGGGGCGACAAAACCCCTCAATGGGAACCCATCCGCCATGCAGGACAGTTCGCCCATGGTCGTTTTCGGCGGGCAGGTCGGGACCGACATGAAGGGTCGCGAGGCGTTCCAGGAAATCGACTACCGTGCCGTTTTCGGAACAGTCGCGAAGTGGGCAGTGGAGATCGACGACGTCTCCCGCCTGACCGAAATCGTCGCACGGGCATGGACCACGGCGCTGGCCGGCCGGCCGGGGCCGGTCGTGATCGCCCTGCCGGAGGACATGCTCTCGGCCGAAACCGACCTTCCTCCCCTCAAAGGGCCTTCTCCGATTTTCGAGCCTGCGCCCGACAGCGATGCTATTGCCAGCGTTGGCGCGCTGCTTGCCGGCGCCAGCAAGCCCTTGATTTTGATCGGCGGCGCCAACTGGACGGAAGCGGGCCGCACCGCTCTGCAGGCATTTGCCGAAAGTTCTGACATTCCGGTAGTTGCCGCGTTCCGCTTTCAGGACCAGTTCAACAACCACTCTCCGGTCTTTGTCGGTGAGGCTGGCGTCGGCATGCTTGCGCACGTCAAGGCCCTGCTGCGTGATGCGGACCTGATCCTCGCGATCAATGTACGCTTCGGTGAAATGACGACGGATGGCTATTCGCTGCTTTCCGTACCGGAGCCCACCCAGAAGCTGATTCACGTCCACGCCTCCGATCGGGAGATCGGCAAGATTTATGTGCCAACGCTGGGCATCCAGGCCGGGCCAAATGCATTTGCCAAGGCGCTCACGCCGGTGAGCGGCAAATGGGCAGACTGGAGAGCGGCGGCACGGGAAGCCTACGAAGCCTCGTTCAACGCGCCCACTCAGCCGGGGCCGGTGGACATGGTAGCCGTAACGGCGTGGCTGCGCGAGGCATTGCCGCCGGATGTGATCCTTACCAATGGCGCCGGCAATTTCACCGTCTGGCCGAACAAGTTCTTCAAGTTCGGCCCTGAAGCAAGACTGCTGGCTCCGCAGTCCGGCGCGATGGGTTACGGCCTGCCGGCCGCCATTGCCGCCAAGGTCGCCTTTCCCGAACGCACCGTGGTGTGCTTCGCCGGAGATGGCGATTTCCAGATGAACTGCCAGGAACTCGGCACCGCCATGCAGGCCGGGGCCCAGCCGATAGTGCTGGTCCTCAACAACGGCATCTATGGCACCATCCGGGCGCACCAGGAGCGCAACTATCCGGCCCGTGTTTCCGGCACCGAACTGGAGAACCCCGATTTCGTGACGCTCGCGCGCGCCTATGGCTTCCATGCCGAGCGCGTGGAGAGGACAGCCGACTTCCCAGCCGCGTTCCAGCGGGCGCTCGCCTCGTCAAAGGGGGCAGTGCTCGACCTTACGATTTCACCTGAAGCGCTTACGCCTCGCCAAACTCTTTCCCAGATGCGCGATGCAGCGCTCGCCTCTCAGAAAGCCAGGGCATGACTTCCAACAACGACATTCGACTGGGTGCCGATATTGGCGGCACCTTCACCGACATCGCGCTCGACGTGCGCGGCACGGTGTTTTCCACCAAGGTCCTCACCAACTACACCGCGCCTGAACAGGCGATACTCGACGGTATTGCCATCGTCACCAAGAACGCGGGAATTTCGCCTGCCGACATAGGCATCATCATTCATGGCACCACGCTGGCCACAAACGCCCTGATCGAGCGTCGTGGCGCCAAGACGGCACTGGTGACCACCGAAGGCTTCCGCGACGTCATAGAAATGCGGACCGAGAACCGGTTCGAGCAATATGACCTCAATCTCAGGCTGCCGACGCCGCTCATTCCTCGCGAGCACCGCTTCACGGTCCGGGGTCGCATCAGCGCGGAAGGGCAAGAACTCCAGCCGCTCGATGAAGCCGCGCTCGAAGAAATTGCCGACCGTATCGCAGCGGAGGGTTTCGGCGCCGTCGCCATCGGGTTCATCCATTCCTATGCCAATCCGGCCCATGAGCGCCGCGCTCGCGAGATACTGGAGCGGAAGCTTTCCTTGCCGATCTCCATCAGCGCCGAGGTCTCGCCGCAGATGCGCGAGTTCGAGCGGTTCAACACGGTCTGCGCCAACGCCTATGTGCGCCCCCAAATGGCCGATTACCTTGCCCGGCTGCAGACACGACTGAAGGAGATGGACGCCAACTGCCCTGTCTTCATGATCCATTCGGGCGGAGGACTGATCTCGGTGGAAACCGCCTCCGAGTTTCCGGTGCGCCTGGTGGAGTCCGGGCCGGCGGGCGGGGCCATCTTCGCGGCGGACATCGCCCGGCGTTTCGGCCTGGACAAGGTGGTTTCATACGACATGGGCGGGACTACCGCGAAAATCTGCCTGATCGAGGATTTTGCCCCGCGCACCGCCCGCACGTTTGAAGTAGCGCGCACCTATCGCTTCTCCAAAGGCTCCGGCATGCCTATCTCGATTCCTGTGATCGAGATGATCGAAATCGGCGCGGGCGGCGGTTCCATTGCCTGGGTCGATGCGATGGGGCGTATTCAGACAGGCCCCGAAAGCGCGGGTTCCGAACCGGGCCCTGCCTGCTATGGGCGTGGCGGCCGCCGCCCTGCAATCACCGATGCAGACCTGATGCTGGGCAAGCTCGATCCGAACAATTTTGCCGGCGGCGCGATCAAGCTTGATGAAGATGCCGCCAGGAATGCGATCCTGAGCGAGGTCGGCGATCGCCTGTCGCTCGACGCGCGGGCCACCGCCTTCGGCATCTGCGAGGTGGTAGACGAGAATATGGCCAACGCGGCCCGCGTGCATGCGGTGGAAAACGGCAAGAACATTTCGGACAATGTCATGATCGCGTTCGGCGGTGCAGCACCGCTTCATGCGGCGCGGCTGTGCGAAAAACTGGGCATTGACCGCTGCCTTGTCCCACAGGGCGCGGGTGTCGGGTCGGCCATAGGCTTCCTAAAGGCGCCCTTCGGCTACGAGGCGTTGGCATCCAGACTCGTTCGCCTCTCGAAGTTCGACGTGTGCGAGGTCAATGGGCTGCTGGGCGAGCTCAAGCGGTCGGCCGAAAGCTTTGTCCGCGCAGGAACAAGCGGCTCGATCCACTTCGAGATCACGGCCTTCATGCGCTATGCCGGCCAGGGGTGGGAAATACCGGTGCCCCTGCCTGACGAGCCATTCGGCGATGACGCAGGTCCCGCTTTCACA
>QGUU01000414.1 GCA_003242525.1 Pseudomonadota bacterium
AATCGCGGCCGCGTCGAACATATGGCGGAGCTCGATGCCATTATTGCCGAGTGGACCCGGACCCTGACACCGCAGGAGGCTTTGGAGCAGCTGGAAGCGGCCAACATTCCCGCCACCAAAATCTATACAATTGCCGACGTCGCGAGTGACCAGCAGTTCCGCGCCCGCCATATGGTGACAACGGTGCAGGATCCGCAGCTGGGTTCAGTGCTCCACCCGGGTGTCGTGCCTATGGTGCAAGGGCTTGATCGCGACACGCAAATCCGTTGGGCTGGCCCGCCGATCGGCTACCATAATCGCGAAGTTTACGAGCAGCTTCTCGGCTACTCTCCGGCCAAGCTGGCGGAGCTTCAGGAAAAGGGAATCGTATGAGCCAGGTTACCATAGTCGAGGTCGCGCCCCGCGACGGCTTCCAGTCGGTCAAGGAGTTCATCCCGACCGAAACAAAAATCAAAATCGTCGAGGCCTTGGCCGCGACTGGCGTGCCGCGCATGGAGATCGGCTCGTTCGTCAGTCCGAAGGCCATTCCCCAGATGGCGGATACGGCCGAGGTTTTGAAGCGCGCCCGCCTGCCGGCGACGCTGCGCACGCACGTTCTCGTGCCGAACCGGAAGGGACTGGAGCTTGCGAAGGCGGCCGGCGTAAAGGAGGTGTGCTGGGTCCTTTCGGTCAGCGAGAGCCACAACCAGTCGAACGTGCGCCGCTCCGTCGACCAGAGCTTCGCGGACTTCGAGGAAGCCTGGAAGGAGCAGGGCGAGGGGCTGAAGCTGAGATTCGCCCTTGCCACCAGCTTCGACTGCCCGTTCGAGGGGCGGACGCCCGAGGCTCGCGTTATCGCCTGTGTCGAGCGGGTGCTGAAGATCGTGGACGAGCTCGAAATCTCGATCGCGGACACCACGGGGCGTGCCGCGCCGAACCACGTGCGCGGTCTGTTCTCGACCCTCGTCCGGAACTACGGCAGCGACAAGGTCCAGTTCTCCTTCCACGGACATGACACATACAACCTGGGGGTGGCGAACGCCATTGCCGCCTACGAAGCGGGCGTGCGGATCATCGACGGCGCTGCCGCCGGGCTCGGCGGATGTCCGTTCGCGCCGGGCGCCACCGGTAATACAGCGACAGAGGACCTGGTGTTCGCGTTCGAGCACATGGGCATTTCGACCGGCATCGATTTCGCCAAGCTGCTCGAAGCCGCCGACATGGTGCAGGCCGTGGCGCCTTCACAAGCCGGTGGCCGCGTGCGGACAGTGTCGCGCCAACGCGCGCTGGCGGGCTTCGGCGAGAACACCCGGGGTTTGCCACCTGAGGTGGC
The DNA here is from genome assembly GCA_003242525.1 of Pseudomonadota bacterium. Classification (GTDB taxonomy): domain Bacteria; phylum Pseudomonadota; class Alphaproteobacteria; order Rhizobiales; family Rhizobiaceae; genus Mesorhizobium. Next base: position 1,313 of record QGUU01000414.1, read on the forward strand.
GGCCTGCGCCTGAGGCTTTTCAGCGCCTTCTAATCGGTGCGGGGGAGGTCCAGCCGATGGACGATCCCCTGCGTCCTTTCATCAAGCGGCGGATAGCGTTTCAACACCAGGGGATCGTGGCCGGGCACGATATGCCGACGTGAGGTGGCGAGCGCTTCCAGCCGATCGTAGGATCTCAGCATCGCCTCGATGTCGACGACGATGGGGAAGGGGTGCCGGCGTTCGAAGTTCTCGTAAAGATGAGTGGCGTCTGAAGCGAGAACCACCCAGCCGGACTGGGTCAGCACCCGCACGCATTGCAGCCCTTTGCTGTGTCCCGGTACCTTGTGGACGGTGATGCCCGGTGCGATCTCCCCGTCGCCGTCATGGAACCGAACCCGCCCCGAATAGACTTTCCGCACCATTTGGCAGACGTGCTCGGCCGTGAACGGGCGGCGCAAGATTTCATCGCACATGCAACGGCCTGTGGCGTAGGCCATTTCTGCTTCTTGCAGATGGAAAGTCGCGGCGGGGAAGTGCTCCAGGGTGCCGGCGTGGTCGTAGTGGAGGTGCGTGACGATGACGGTATCAATCGTTTCGGCTTCAATGCCGATATGTTTCAGCAGGTCTCGCGGTTCATGTTGTAGGACACGCCCCCGCTCCTTGGCCTCGGCATGGCTGAAACCGGTATCGACCAGGATCGTCCGCCGCTCGTTTCGGATGAGCCACACGAAGTAGTCGATGGGGTGCGGACTGGCGTGGTCATCGGGCATCAGGAAATTGTCTGCCCGTGATCTGTTAGCATGCGTTCCATACTTAAGTGCTAGGACTTCGTATGTTTCGGCCATGGCGTTTCCTCGGAGTTATCTTTAGTTCTGGGTGGGAGGCGATGGTCGCGTCATCCCCGTCGAGTGGCAAGCCGCCATGCTGGTCAACGGCAAAAAAGGATCGACAGTGAACGTCTCTTTTCTGCAAGAGCTGCTGAACACTATCGCCGACCAGGGTCGGCAACTCCTGCCTTGGACGGCTCGAAGCGGTGACGCGAGCAAGGATATCGCGGAACTCGCAAAGGCCCTGGTCTCCGTGCGCGGCGAGGCGTCGGGCGTGGCCATGGCCCGCCAAATTCTGGAAATCTACCGGGGGCTCACGAGGCAGCAAAAGCACGCGTTCTTCCAGTTCTTGGCCACTTCAATGCAGCCGCGACAGGAGACCGTTCTTGAGGCTGCCTCCGCGTATGTATCAGACCCATCGCCGGAGCGGCTGTCGAAACTTCAGTCGGCAGTAGAAAGTCCGCGGCAGGAGTTTTTCCGCAGGCTCAACCTCGCCCCGGGCGCCACAGGCGAAATCGTGGCCATGCGGCGAGACCTGCTGGGCATGCTCCCAGAGGACCCCTCGTTGAATGTGGTCGATATCGACCTGCGCCATCTCCTTTATTCCTGGTTCAACCGGGGCTTCTTGGTGCTGCGCCGCATCGACTGGCAGACGCCCGCCGCGATCCTCGAGAAGATCATCGCCTACGAAGCGGTGCATGAGATCAAGGGTTGGGATGACCTGCGCCGCCGCCTCGATCCGGCTGACCGCCGCTGCTTTGCCTTCTTCCATCCGTCGCTGGTGGATGAGCCGCTGATCTTCGTCGAGGTGGCGCTGACAGACGATATGGCGAGAAGCATCAAAAGCTTACTTGATGAGGCCCCGAAGGCTGGCACGCCGGGCGAGCCGACGACAGCGGTCTTCTACTCCATCTCCAACTGCCAGGAGGGCCTGCGCGGCATTTCCTTCGGCAACTTCCTCATCAAACAAGTGGTGGAAGAGCTGGCGCGCGAGCAGCCGTCCCTCAAGACGTTCGTCACGCTCTCGCCTGTGCCGATGTTCGCCCGCTGG
>QGUU01000415.1 GCA_003242525.1 Pseudomonadota bacterium
GTTCAAGAACATCGTTGGCGTCAAGGATGCGACGGGAAAGGTCGAACGGGTATCGGAACAGCGCCTGGCCTGCGGCAAGGATTTCATCCAGCTTTCGGGCGAGGACGCCTCCGCCCTTGGCTTCAACGCGCATGGCGGCGTGGGCTGCATTTCGGTAACGGCGAATGTCGCTCCGCGGCTTTGCGCCGAATTCCAGCGGGCGACGCTCTCCAACGACAAGGAGCGGGCACTGGAGCTGCAGGACAGGCTCCTGCCCCTGCACAAGGCCATCTTCGCGGAGCCGGGCGTGTCCGGTGCAAAATACGCGCTTTCACGGCTGGGCAAGATCGAGAATGTGACACGCCTACCGCTGGTACCGGTGGAGGAGGCGACCGCCGCCAAGATCGATGCGGCAATGAAACACGCCGGCTTGATAAACTAAGCTCCAAGCCCTACGTCGGGGCGCCATGAGCCAGGTACGGAAAGCCGACCCCAACAACAGGACCGTCGCGGAGAATCGCAAGGCGCGTTTCTCCTACGAGGTGCTCGACACGATCGAAACCGGGCTGGTGCTCACCGGCACGGAAGTAAAGTCGCTGCGTCAGGGGCAGGCCAACATTCAGGAATCTTACGCCTCGGTCGAAGACGGGGAATTGTGGCTCATCAATTCGTACTTGCCTGAATATCTGCAGGGCAATCGCTTCAACCACGAGCCGCGTCGGCGTCGGAAGCTTCTCGTCTCGAGACGCGAGCGGGCCAGGCTGGCGCAGAGCGTGGAGCGCGAAGGCATGACCCTCATCCCGCTGAAGATCTATTTCAACGATCGCGGTCGTGCGAAGCTTTTGCTGGCCATCGCCCGCGGCAAGAAGCTGCACGACAAGCGCGAGACCGAGAAGAAACGCGACTGGGCGCGGGAGAAGAGCCGGCTGCTCAAGGAGCGGGGCTAGCGGAGCGGCTCGCCAGGAGCAACGTCGCGCCCTGGAATTTGCTATCGCTTTGGCAGGCTGCGAGCCGTGATTTCTTCAGGCTGCTACCATTCCCAGATGAAGCGATTGAGGTTCAGCGGGTTGGGTCAGCCGCCGAGGAACTCGGCTACCGATCGGAAGACATCCACGAACATCTCTTCGGTCAGGACACCCGTATTCGTATTGTAGCGGGAACAGTGATAGCTCGGGAAAATCCCGATCCTGTCCAGTTCATACTGCGCGCCATGTTTGAACGGCGACGCTGCAACGCGCCCGCCCAGCGCCTTGATCGTCGATTGATGGGCTATGGCGCCCAGTGTGACGATCGCACGAAGGTTGGGGAAGCTGCTGGTCGTCGCGGGCGCCAGGAATGCCCGGCAGGTGTTGATCTCCGCCGGGGTGGGCTTGTTTTCCGGAGGCACGCACCGTACCGCATTGACGATCGCCGTCCCGATCAGCGCCAGGCTGTCGTCGGGCCGCGCTTCGAAGATGCCGCGCGCGAAGCCGAAGCGGATCAGGGTCGAATAAAGCAGGTTGCCTGCATAGTCGCCCGTGAAGGGCCGCCCGGTGCGATTGGCACCTCGCAGCCCCGGCGCCAGTCCCACGATCAGCAGGCGCACGCTGTCGGGCGACGCTCCGGCCGGAAGAAAGGCCGGAACAGGTGCATTGTGCCAGGCTGGTTCTCTTGCGCGCCACGTCTCGCGAAAGGCGACGAGGCGAGGGCACAGAGGGCAGTCGGGACCGGGTTCGGCAAGCACGGCTGTCGTCAATAGTCGCCGTCCTCGTCCTCATCCGGCAAGGCAGGCTCAGGTCGGCGGGCCGGCCTTTCCGAGGGGTCGCGGCCGACCTCGGCCTTCAGGGTCATCAGGTCGATGAAATGGTCTGCCTGACGGCGCAGATCGTCCGAAATCATCGGGGGCTGAGAGGCCATGGTCGAGACGATGGACACCTTGCGCCCCCGTCGCTGAAGGGCTTCGACGAGAGTGCGGAAGTCGCCGTCGCCCGAGAAAATCACGTAGTGGTCGACAACGTCCGCAAGTTCCAGCGCGTCCACGGTCAGTTCAATGTCCATGTTGCCCTTTATCTTGCGACGACCGGTTGAATCGGTGAACTCCTTGGCCGGCTTTGTCACTACCTTGAAGCCATTGTAATCCAGCCAGTCGATGAGGGGCCTGATGGACGAGTATTCCTGATCCTCGACAAGCGCCGTGTAATAATAGGCCCGCAGCAGGTAGCCCTGCTTCTGGAAGTGAGCGAGCAGCTTGCGATAGTCGATGTCGAAGCCAAGGGTGCGGGACGTCGCGTAGAGATTGGCACCGTCGATAAAAAGGGCGATCTTCTCGCGCGGATCGAACATGGAAAAATATCCTTTGCCGCAAAAGGATTATGATGAAACGTCGCCGGGTTTCGTAATGACACCAACCCCGGTTCTGCGCAGATAGCGCCGGATTCTTGGCAATCCAAGGGCGAGTTGCATTGACGAAGCAAATTTGATCCATGCTATGACGTTGTGCCGCGTCCGGCTTGTATTTTGCAGGTTTTCGGAGTATGCACGCCGCCAGTTTCCCATGAAATCCAGAGCATGAAAGGGGCATTGAATGGCCCGCGTGACCGTTGAGGACTGCATCGACAAGGTCGAGAACCGCTTCGAACTGGTGCTCCTTGCCAGCCATCGCGCCCGCCAGATCAGCCAGGGCGCATCGATCACCGTGCCGCGCGACAACGACAAGAATCCGGTCGTGGCGCTGCGCGAAATAGCGGAAGAGACGCTTTCCCCGGGAGACCTGAAGGAAGATCTCATTCACTCGCTGCAGAAGCATGTCGAGGTTGATGAGCCGGATGTTCCCGAGAGTGCGGCAATTGTCGACCAGACGGCCGTTGCGGCCGACGTTGACGAGCCTGAAGAGAACATCGCTTTCGACCGCATGTCGGAGGAAGAGTTGCTGGCCGGCATCGAAGGGCTCGTTCCGCCGGAAAAGAGCGACGACTTTTGATTTGCGACTGCCTTGGCACTTCCGTGCCCAGGCTTTCACCATTATTTATGACATGCGCCGCAAGCTATTGCGGCGCATGATCTATTTTCGCTTGAGAGAATTCGCCCATGATGCGTCAATACGAGCTTGTCGAGCGCGTCCAGCGCTACAAGCCCGACGTTAACGAGGCGTTGCTCAACAAGGCCTATGTCTATGCCATGCAGAAGCATGGGCACCAGC
>QGUU01000416.1 GCA_003242525.1 Pseudomonadota bacterium
ACGCGCTGGAGCAGCCCTTGCCGCACCAGCCGCGTGAGCGCGACCGTGGGCAGCCCGTGCTCATGGAGATCGAGCGGGCGAATCAGGCCGCGCTGGGCGGCCAGTTCCAGAATGCGCTGGTGCGAACCGTGCATGTCGCCATGATGTTGCGATATGTCGGTATATGTCAATAACTACCGACTGGACACAACGAGCATGACTTCCCTCGCTGGGGACTCGCCACCCAGCCGATCAGCTCGGCGAGGTTGATGCCCTGACCGCGCAGGTCGAGGCGATCGAGCGCCAGGATCCGGCGGTCTACGTCAAGAAGAACGCTACCCAGCACCTGGCGGCCATCGTCAAGCTGGCACGCCGGGCCGGGGTGATCGTGTACACCTGGGCCAACGACGATGTTTAAGTCGCGTGGCCATGCGTTCGTGATATATCGTGTGATATAAAGCCAACCATGTAGCACGCGAGTGCAACATGAATCCCGAGCAGATCCGCCATCTCCGAAGGGCCCTGGACCTCACGCAACAGCAGTTCGCAGATCTGCTGGGCGTCTCGTTCGTCACCCTGAATCGGTGGGAGAACGGGCAGTCCAAGCCCTCCGCGATGGGGTTGGCCAAGTTGCGGGAGCTTGCGGGTCGGTCAGGTGGTCATTCAGCGGGGTCGGGGAAGCCCAGCAGGAGTGCGACACCTCCTGACACCGACGATACGTCACCCCGGCTCGACTTCCTCGGGGACGCGAATGCGCTGCGCGTGCTTGTTGAAGGCGAGCGGCTGTCCTACGGACATCTGTTCAACCCGGCATTCGCGACCGAGATCAGCGCAATCGACCCGCTGCCGCACCAGCGGATCGCGGTCTATCAACGGATGCTGCCCCAGCACCGTCTGCGCTTCCTGTTGGCCGATGACGCCGGCGCCGGCAAGACGATCATGACCGGGCTCTACGTCCGCGAGAGTCTGTCACGCAGGACGATCCGCCGCGTCATGGTGGTGGCGCCAGCCGGTCTGGTGGGCAACTGGTACCGCGAACTGCATAAGCTGTTCCAGTTGCCGTTCAAGATCGTGACCGGCAACGATGCCAAAGACGGCAATCCGTTCGTCGGGACTGGCAGCGAGCTCGTCGTGGTAAGCATTGACAGCCTCCGCGCACCGCGCCTGTTCAATGCGCTGCGCGACCCTCAAGTCGTGCCCTATGACTTGGTGGTGTTCGACGAGGCGCACAAGCTCTCGGCGAACCGCGACCTGGATGGGACGTTCAGGGCGACAGACCGGTATCGGCTGGCCGAGGCCATCGCCGGGGTGCGCGAACTACCCGAGGAGTGGCGCATGCCGTGGGCGGCCCACCACCTGCTGCTGCTCACCGCCACGCCCCACATGGGCAAGGAGTACCCGTATTACTGCCTGTGGCGGTTGCTGGAGCCGGAGCTGTTCAGTACCGAGACCGCCTTCGCCAAGTTTCCGCGCGAGTCGCGCAGCCGCTACTTCATCCGCCGGGTCAAGGAGGAGATGGTCGACCTTCGTGGCAAGCCGCTCTATCCCGAGCGCCTTTGCGACACAGTGAGCTACGACCTCACCCAAGGCCAGATCAGCGAGCAGGCGCTTTACGACCGCACGACCGCGTACATCCGCTATTACTACAACCAGGCGCGGCTGTTGAACCGCCAGGCCGCGCGGTTCGCCATGACGGTGTTCCAGCGGCGCATGGCCAGCAGCACCTGGGCGCTGCTCTGCTCCTTCCGCAACCGCCTGGCGAAGCTCGACGCTTTGATCGATGACATCCAATCCGGTCGGGTGCCTGAGGAAGAGCTGCGCAGCCAGCAAGAGCGCCTGAACCGCAAGGTCCGCGAGGGGCGGCTGGTGGACGTGCTGGCCGCGAAGACCGCTGATGAGGAAACCGAATCGGCAGGCGTCGAAGAGCACGAGGAGAGCGAGGCGGAGGCGCTGGGCGCCTTCATCGCCACCAGCCTCGCGGAGCTCATCGACGAGCGCAACCAGGTGCAGGAGCTGATCGCACTCGCCGAGGCCGTTCACGCGAGCGGCCAAGAGTCGAAGTTTGAGCGCATGGCGGCACTGCTGCGCTCGCCGCAGTATCGTGACCAGAAGGTCATCATCTACACCGAGCACCGCGACACGCTCGAGTTTCTCGCCCGGCGCCTCGAGGGCATGGGCTACGCCGACCAGGTGGCCTACATCCACGGGGGCTTGAGTTTCGAGGAGCGTGACGCTCAGGTCGAGCGCTTCCGGCGACCTCATGACGCCGATGGCAAAGGGGCCCGCTTCTTCATCGGCACCGACGCGGCGGCCGAGGGCATCAACCTGCAGTTCTGCTGGATCCTGATCAACTACGACGTGCCCTGGAACCCGGCGCGGCTGGAACAGCGCATGGGGCGGATTCACCGCTACGGCCAGAAGCGAGACCGCGTTGCCATCATCAACCTCGTGGCGGGCAAGACGCGAGAAGGCCGGGTCATCAAGACTCTGCTGGACAAGCTGGAGGAAATTCGCAAGCAGCTCGGCTCGGACAAGGTGTTCGATGTGGTCGGCCGCATTTTCGAGGGGATGGCCATCACCGAGTACATCCAGCGGGCCATCGAGTCGGATGACGAGGCGGACAAGAAGGCGCTCGAACTCGCCGGCCAGCTCACGCCGGAGCAGATCAAGGCCATCGAGGCCCGCGAGGCATCCCTCTACGGCAAGGGCGGCGACGTCCGCATGAGCCTCCCCCAACTGCGCGAGGCCATGGCCATCGAGGAAATGCGCCGCCTTTTGCCGGGGTACGTCCGCCGGTATCTCGAGCACGCCGCGCCGGTCATTGGCATCGACCTAGTCGGCGATCTCGATGGTGCCTTCTTCATCCGGCCGCGCAAGCGGGGGGTGCTCGACAGCCTCCTCCCGGTGCTCGAGACCTACCCAGAGTCGGCGCGCAACCGGTTTACCGTCTACCGCCCGGACGATGGGCGCGATGCCGTTTTTCTGCATCCGGGTGAGCCCGTCTTCGAGCGTCTCTCGGCCATAGCCATTGAGCGCGCCCGTCACGATGCCTTGCGTGGCGCCATCTTCACCGACGTCAGCGCCACCGCACCCTACCTGTTCCATGTCGCCCGCGTCAGCGTGGAGCGCGGCGTGGATCCCGGCTTGCCCGCGTTTCTCCAGCCTGAGGTCATCGAA
>QGUU01000417.1 GCA_003242525.1 Pseudomonadota bacterium
CGCACTGCTCCTGCTGCATCGGCGGTCTCCCTTGAGAGTGTGTGCCGACGCCGGTTGACGGCATGGTCGCCTAGACATGGACCTCGCCGACGCCGATTTCCTCCGAATCCTGATGCGTGCGGCGGGGAGCCCAGACCAGCCATGTGTAGAAGAGCGCGACGCAGACAAGGACGACACCTCCCGGTATCGGCCCCAGCCGCGCGGTCTGCAAGATCTCCTGCAGGGAGCGTGCCAGCGTGCGGCTGATATTCTCGGCCTGCAGGCCGGGTGTCGAGATTTTCAGCACCCAGGCGAGCAGCAGGATCAGGAACATCCAGATGTAGTTGCGCCTCAGCCTGCGGGAGAAGGCGTCCGCGTAGGAAATGAAGAATTTCGGCTCGCGCAGGTTCTGGCCAAGAATCTGCAGCCAATTCGCCGAGAAATCCGGCATGGGGGAGAATATCTGCGCGAAATAGTGTCTCTCGAACTGACGAACGCGATAGCGATAGACATCGAAGAAGCGATAGCGCCGCGCCTCGATCATCAGGAGAAGATAGACCAGCAGCATGGCGAAGAGGAGGACGCCGTGATGCGAAGAGGGCGTGGAAAGGGTGATAGACAGTAGCGCCGCCACGACGGTGATGGCCCAGTTGGACGTCCGGTCGATCCGGTCGCGCCAGCCGGCCATCCGCGCGATTTCGGCGCGATAGTAGTGCGCCAGCGCCGTCACCGTTTCGGAGCCGCCAGCCGGCAGGAGCGAAGGCAGGATATTTTCCTTTTCCTGAGCCATGGCGAAATCTCCTCTGCGTCGTGCTGCTTCAATATGATAGGGCGCCTACGCGGTTTTGCTTGACTCCGGGTCGCGTTTCCTGTCTACACGCTGCGACTTTCCGCGACGTACCTCTCGCGAAAGCCGACCGGGGCGCCTTAGGGCTTTCACGACCCCGGAGGCCAACACCCGGCAGCGCGATGCGCCCCCGGGTGCCTTTCGGCTTTGGCTTTTGCTTGGCAGGCCGGCGCAGAGCCATTACCTCTCGGGTTTCCATCCCGGAACCGAAGGAAGACGAATGTTCGAGAGCTTACAGGAACGCCTAGGCTCCATATTGAACGGCCTTACCGGCCGCGGCGCGCTTTCCGAGGCGGATGTCTCGGCGGCGCTGCGTGAGGTGCGCCGGGCGCTGCTTGAGGCCGATGTTGCGCTGGAAGTGGTGCGCTCCTTCACCGACAAGGTGCGCGAGAAGGCAGTCGGCGCGGCGGTTCTGAAGTCGATCAAGCCTGGCCAGATGGTGGTCAAGATCGTCCATGACGAGCTTGTCGCCATGCTTGGCGATGAAGGGGTCGCCATCGACCTCAATGCGCCTGCTCCTGTCGTGATCATGATGGTCGGCCTGCAGGGCTCCGGCAAGACCACCACCACGGCCAAGATTGCCAGGCGCTTGAGTGAGCGCCAGGGCAAGAAGGTGCTGATGGCTTCGCTCGACACGCGTCGGCCCGCCGCGCAGGAACAGCTGCGACAGCTTGGCGAGCAGACGCAGGTGCCCACGCTTCCGATCATCGCCGGACAGACGCCGGTAGAGATCGCCCGGCGGGCTGTCCAGGCGGCGAAGCTTGGCGGACATGACGTCGTCATCCTCGACACGGCCGGCCGCACTCATATCGACGAGCCGCTCATGGTCGAGATGGCCGAAATCAAGGCGGCCTCCAACCCTCACGAGATCCTGTTGGTGGCGGACTCACTGACCGGTCAGGACGCCGTCAATCTGGCCAAGAGCTTCGACGAACGCGTCGGCATCACGGGCCTTGTGTTGACGCGGATGGACGGCGACGGCCGCGGCGGCGCAGCGCTTTCCATGCGCGCCGTCACCGGCAAGCCGATCAAGCTGATCGGCACCGGCGAGAAGATGGATGCGCTGGAGGAGTTTTTCCCCCGCCGCATCGCCGACCGCATCCTGGGCATGGGCGACATTGTCTCCCTCGTCGAGAAGGCCGCAGAGACCATCGACGCCGAGCAGGCGGCGGCCATGGCGAAGAAGATGCAGTCCGGGAAATTCGACCTGAACGACCTGGCCCAGCAGCTTCAGCAGATGGCAAAGATGGGCGGCATGGGCGGCATCATGGGGATGATGCCGGGCATGGGCAAGATGAAGGACCAGCTTGCCGCGGCTGGCTTCGACGACCGCATGTTCAAGCGCCAGCTTGCCATCATCTCCTCCATGACCCGGGAAGAACGGGCCAATCCCGACATCATCAAGCATAGCCGCAAGAAGCGCATCGCGGCAGGCTCCGGAACCAGCGCGGCGGAGATCAACAAGCTGCTCAAGATGCACCGCAGCATGGCCGACATGATGAAGGCCATGGGCGGCAAGGGCAAGGGCGCCGGGCTGATGCGGGGCATGATGGGCGGGCTGGCCCAGAAGATGGGAATTGGCGGCATGATGCCCGGAATGGGGGGCATGCCCGATCTTTCCAAGCTGGATCCCAAGCAGCTCGAGGCGCTCCAGAAACAGGCCGAGGCAGCCGGTCTTGGCGGTGCCGCCGGTGGCTTGCCGAAGGGACTTCCCGGCATTGGTAGCGGCCTTCCGGGCCTCCCCGGAGGCTTGAAACTGCCTGGCCTTGGCGGCCCCGGGCTTCCGGGCCTCGGCAAGAAGAAGTGAGGGCGATGATGAGCCAGGAAGATACGTCCGGGCAGGACGTCAGGAGCATCCTTGCCGGTTACCGCGCCTCGATCGACAATATCGATGCCGCGCTGATCCATATGCTCGCCGAACGTTTCCGCTGCACCAAGGCCGTGGGTGTTCTGAAGGCCACGCACGGCCTGCCGCCGGCGGATCCCGCGCGGGAGGCGGAGCAGATCGAACGGCTGCGCCGGCTCGCCCGCGAAGCCAACCTTGATCCGGATTTCGCGGAGAAGTTCCTGAACTTCGTCATCCGCGAAGTGATCCGCCACCATGAGCAGATCGCCGCATCCAGCGGGGGGACCAGAACCAGTGCCGTGGAAGGCGGCGCGACCCAAAACGGCTGACGATCGGCCGCACCACAACCAGACCCAGAGCTTTTAGGAGTAAAGACATGGCACTCAAGATCAGACTGGCCCGGGCGGGCTCGAAGAAGCGCCCCTACTATCACATCGTCGTTGCCGACGTGCGCAGCCCGCGGGATGGCCGCTTCATCG
>QGUU01000418.1 GCA_003242525.1 Pseudomonadota bacterium
GTTCGCACGGGCAAGTATGCGCGCCCCGCCGAGGAGCGTGCCCATCTCCAGCTCGACATGGAATCGGTGCTCGATGGTCTGACGCCCGAATTGCGGCAGGTCGCCGAGATGTTGCAGACCAAGTCCGTCTCCCAGGTCGCCCGCGAGCTGGGCATCCCGCGCCGCACCTTCCGCGAGAAATACCTGACGCAACTGCGTGAGGTCTTCGCGGCCAAGGACATGGACGACTACCTGCGGTAATCGCGTTCTCCGCCAGTTCGCCCCTGCGCCGGGTAAGTAACAGAAGGCGGCCAGGGGCGAGCTGGTCCGGAGAACCCAGGAGACACCAACGTGAGTGAACACATGGACGTGAACATCGACCTGAGCATCCTCGAAGTCGAACCCGCCCAGGAATACCACGCCAAGGCGGACCGCTTCCTGACCAGCCATCAACTGCTGGATTTCATCAAGTGCCCCTGGCTGCATCGCAAGAAGTGCATCGGGCTGATCGAGGAGGCCGATTCGGCCAGCTACCTGATCGGCCGGGCCGCCCACGTCCGCATTCTCGAAGGGCGCGAGGCCTACGAAGCGGCGTTCGCCCTGGGCGGACCAGTCAATCCCAAGACCGGCAAGCCGTTCGGCGCTGGCACGAAGGCGTTTGCCGAGTGGGCCGAAGCTCAAGGCAAGCCGGTGCTCTCTCACGAACAAGTCGAGCTCGTGGAGCAGATGGCCGCCGGCGTGGCCATGAACAACCAGGCCGTGGACCTGCTGCTCTACGGCCGATCCGAGGGCGTGGTGCGGGCCGAGTACTGCGGCACGCCATGTCAGATTCGCATCGACTGGGTGCATCCGCACCGCGGCATCGTCGACTTCAAGACCTGCGATGACCTCACTTGGTTCGAGGCCGACGCCCGGCGTTATGGATATCACCGGCAGATGGCGTTCTACCGGGCCGTCCTGGCCCAAGTGATCGGCGGCCAGATGGTCCCGGTCCACCTGATTGCCGTCGAGAAGAAGGAACCTTTCCGCTGCGGGGTATGGCGCGTCAGCGATGACACGCTGGCCATCGCGCAGCGCGAGAACGAGGCCGCGATCCGTCGGTTGCTGGTCTGTCGCCAGAAGGATCAGTGGCCCACGGGCTACGAGGAGATTCGCGTGCTGGACGTGGCATGAGCATGTCTTCGCGCCCGAGCGGCTTGTGGCGAGTCCCATCAAGCGGCGGCCACCCCTCGGGCGCTTCTGGCAGGACCGGGTTTGCCCGAGGCCTCATAAGCCCCGGGACGCGGGTTCGACTCCCGCACCTGCCATTGGTTTTCACACGCTGGCCAGCGTGACGAGATGTGTGACCCACGAACCCTCAATCAGGAGCGATGAAATGATCCGCAACTATCGCAAGTGCGATCCGCCGACCTCGGCGCTGGCCGGGCGGCATGTGCAGACTTGCGGCTGCGTCAAGCGCCACCGTGATCTGTGCCTGGCGGTTGTGAAACGCCAGCCGGGTCTGACAGCCCGCGAGATCGAGGCCCGAATCGGCATCAAGGCCCACAAGCGCCTGCCGGAACTGCGGGCCGACAAGCTGGTCCGCAATGGCCCGTGCCGCGCATGCACCGTCTCTGGCCGCCGAGCCATGACCTGGCTTCCGCCCCAGTACCTCAACTAAGCCACGGAGAAACACGCATGACCATGATCGAGCAGATTCATCGTGGGCGCAGGCATTCCCCGCCGCGCCTGCTGATCTACGGAACCGAGGGCATCGGCAAGTCGACCACCGCTGCCCAGGCACCCAATCCGATCTTCATCCCCACCGAAGACGGCCTAGACCAGATTGACTGCGCCAGCTTCCCGCTGGCCAAGAGCCTTGCCGATGTGGAAGCGGCGCTGCGGGCGTTGATCACCGAGCAGCACGACTTCGAGACGGTCGTCATCGATTCGGCCGACTGGCTGGAGCGCCTGGTGTGGGATGCGCTCTGTGAGCAGTATGGCGCAAGCAGCATCGAGAAGGTCGATGGCGGCTATGCCCGCGGCTACATCCACGCCCTGACCCACTGGCGTCGTTTGCTGGCGGACCTCAGCACGCTTCGCAACCAGCGCGGCATGTGCGTGATCCTCCTGGCCCACGCGAAGGTCGAGAAGTTCGAGGACCCGGAGCACGCCGCCTACGACCGCTATTCCCCGCGCCTGCACAAGCATGTGACAGCGCTGCTGACCGAGTGGTCCGATGCAGTGCTGTTTGCCACGCGGAAGATCATCACCAAGACCGAGGACGGCGGCTTTGGCCGCGAACGGACTATCGCCGCCGGCCTGGGCAAGGATGGGGGCGAACGCATCCTCCGCACCGTCGGCAGCCCCGCGTGCGTGGCCAAGAACCGCTACGGCCTGCCGGCCGAACTTCCCCTCTCATGGCCCGCGCTGATGCAGGCCCTCACCGAGCAACCGCAACCCGTCGCCCAGCCGCACCTGCGTCTGGTCGGCGCTGAGCAGAATACCAACCGCAAGGAGCACTGAACATGGCAAACCTGAACGGATTCAACGCCCACGAAGTCGAACCGACGAGCAACTTCGAGCCGCTGCCGGCGGGCAAGTACCTCGCCGCCATCACCGAGAGCGAGATGAAGCCCACGAAGAACGGCAGCGGGAGTTACCTGCAGTTGGCGTTCACGATCCTCGAGGGCGAGTTCAAGAACCGCGTCCTCTGGGCGCGGCTGAACCTCAACAACCCCAACGCCACGGCGGTGAAGATCGCCAGATCGGAACTCTCGGCCATCTGCCACGCGGTGGGCGTGATGCAGCCACGCGACAGCGTCGAGCTACACAACATCCCGCTGCTGATCACCGTCAAGCTCAAGAAGCGCGAGGACACCGGCGAGCTAACCAACGAGATCAAGGGGTACGAAGCCAAGACCGCCAGCACCGGCCAGCCGCAGCAGGCCCCGGTGACCAGCAACACCCCGCCGTGGAAACGCTGATTGGCTCCCCGACGAGCCGTACTCCAACCATAACTTCTTCAAAGGAATCCCCATGGACGCATTTCTCTGGTTTCTCTGGTTCTTCAACGGCGCTCTGGCCTATTTCCAGGTGCGCCGCGAGCAGCGCAAAGGCAATGGCAAGTGGACCAGGGCCGATCGCCTGTTCTGGCTTCCGGCGTGCCTATTGGGCG
>QGUU01000419.1 GCA_003242525.1 Pseudomonadota bacterium
AGGCTCGCGCGTAGCGCATCGCGAACGGCAAGGCTCGACGAGACGGAATATCGTGCAGAGACCGCAATCCGCTCCGTGCGGCCGTCCTTGGTAAACTCCCATGTGTCCGCATGACCAGACAGGCTGAACCGGATGTGGTCGAGAGCTTTCAGATCGGATGGTGTTTCAGGCTTGCCGTGCCTCTGGAAATACAAAGGCGCGGCACACAGCACATGCGGCATGACCGCCAACTTTCGGGCGATCAGGCTGGAGTCTTCAAGGTTGTCGCTGCCACGTATGGCAAGATCGAACCCCTCCCGCACGATATCGACCCGCCGATCATCAAGATGCAGATCTAGCTTCAAGTCGGGATAGCGTGACAGAAATTCGGGAATGACTTCCGAAAGCCGCGTCAAGGTGACGGTCATCGGCGCGTTGACCCGCAGCGTGCCGCTCGGAGCCGTTTTAATAGGGCATAGAGCCTGGTCCGCTTCGGCGAGCGCGTCCAGCCCGCGAGTGACATGCTCCAGATAGAGCCTGCCTTCTTCCGTCAATGCCATGCGCCGTGTTGTCCTGTTGATGAGCCGGGCACCCACATGCGCTTCCAACTCGGCGATGTTCTTGCTGATCGCGGCAGGTGAAAGCCCAAGCCTTCGCCCGGCTTCGGCAAAGCTGTTCAACTCGGCCACATGGCGGAAGACTCGCAGTGCTGTCAGCCGATCCATCTTACAATTCTCTGTTAGTAAAGAGTATCTTCCATTTATCGCATATTATCTCTCAGAGGTGAACGGCGTAGTATCTAGTTCCGAAAACACTCAACTCGGAACGACATGATGACCAACCCGACTATCTCTCTGATCGAGCGGCGAGTGTCCGCCAATTTGTTCGACGCCTCCCACAATTTGGCAGATGCCGAGATCGAGGAACTGGTGCGTCTCGCAACGCGCGCACCCACCGCCTACAACCTGCAAAACTGGCGCTTCATCGCAGTTCGCACGGCGGAAGCGAAAACTCGCTTACGGGCGCTGGCCTGGAACCAACCCAAGGTCGAGGATGCAGCCGTCACCTTCATCATTTGCGGTGTGCATCCCGATGCGGAAACACTTCCCGAAAGGCTGCAACCATCGGTCGCCGCCGGATACATGCCGGCCGACATGCCTTCGGCATGGCGGGAGGCGGCTGGCGCGCAATATGCCGATCCACAGACCGCACGCGACGAGGCGGTACGTTCAGCGACCTTGGGTGCGGCAACGCTGATCTATGCCGCCGAAGCATTGGGCTTTGCCTCCTGCCCGATGGTCGGATTCGAGGCCGAGGGGGTTGCGCGTGCGTTTGGCCTCGGAGCGAATGACGTGCCTGTTCTGCTCGTTGCCGTCGGCCGCGCTGCGCCCGGCAACTGGCCACAGAAGCCCCGCCGCCCGCTCGCGGAGGTGCTGGAAATATTATGAAAACGCTCTCGTCCGATCTGCTGCTGACGGCAATTGCGCCCGTCATTTGGGGCAGCACATACATAGTCACAACCGAATTCCTGCCGAATTTTTCGCCGTTGACGGTGGCAATGCTGCGCGCTTTGCCTGCTGGCCTACTGCTGCTTCTGATCGTGCGGCAGATTCCAACCGGAATCTGGTGGCTGCGCATCTTCATACTCGGTGCGCTCAATTTCTCGATCTTCTGGTGTATGTTGTTTATTTCCGCCTACCGCCTGCCAGGCGGGGTCGCAGCGACGTTAGGAGCTATCCAACCTCTGATCGTCGTTTTCATCGCGGCAGCGCTCCTGGGCAGCACGGTCCGCTTTATATCGGTTCTCGCTGCTGTCGTAGGGCTTGCGGGTGTCGCGCTACTTGTCCTGGCACCTAACGCGGCGCTGGACTCTATTGGCGTCGTGGCGGGTCTTGCCGGAGCCGTGTCTATGGCCTTCGGAACCGTATTGACCCGCAAATGGCAGCCTCCGGTTTCGCTGCTCACGTTCACCGCATGGCAACTGACTGCCGGCGGCACCCTCCTGATCCCAGCAGCCCTGTTGTTCGAGCCGACGATGCCGATACCTACGGAAGCCAATCTGTTCGGCCTCGTATGGCTTGGGCTGATCGGTGCGGCCCTGAGCTATGTTTTCTGGTTCCGGGGCATTTCGCGGATCGAGCCGGCGGTGGTTTCCTTGTTGGGATTCCTCAGCCCAGCGACGGCCGTTCTGCTCGGATGGCTATTCCTGAATCAATCGCTGACCCCGCTGCAAATCGTCGGCGTCGTGCTCGTAATCGGGAGCATCTGGCTTGGCCAACGCACCGGCCGCGTTTCCAGAGAGAATGGTTCAGTAGCCGCAAGCGCCAGACCTTGAGGTTTCCAACGATGAGGAACTAACAATACGACGGCGGCGACATTCAGCACCGATGATCGACCGCCGATTGGGGGTGCCGACCTCGCTAGCATTACAGTTGCGATTTTAAGTGACTTCTGAATCCATGGGTCACCATGATTCGGAGGTCATGGATGACGGGAGCATCGATTGAGTCGACGCTTGAACTTTGGGCATCTTCTCTGCGGGATGTGAAGTCGCGGATGCGGCCTTTATTCACGCAGGGCCGTGTTGCGATTTCGGCGGGACAGTTTCTGGACGGCTTGCTTGGCGAGGAGCGCCGTAAGACAGGCTGGATGCGGGCGGAAGCGGCCGGAGATCGCGGGCCGTGGCGGCAACAGGCGATCCTGGGCCGTGGGCAATGGGATGCGGATGCGCTGCGCGACATCGTTCGCGATTATGCCCTGGAGACACTGGCCGATCCTGACGCCGTGCTGGTGATCGATGAGACTGGGTTCTTGAAACAGGGCAAGGCGTCGTGCGGGGTTGGGCGGCAATATACGGGGTCAGCGGGCAAGATCACCAATTGCCAGATCGGTGTGTTTGCCGCCTACGTCTCGCAGCATGGTCATGCCTTCATCGACCGTGCGCTTTATCTGCCCAAGGCATGGACCGGCGATCGCGAACGGATGGAGAAAGCCCATGTCCCTCCGACTGTCGGCTTTGTGACCAAGCCGGCGCTTGCCCTTTCCATGATCGCGCGCGCCATGGCTGCCGATGTGCCCTTCTCCTGGGTGGCGGCTGACAGCGTCTATGGTGTCGGCGACATCGAAATGGCCTTGCGGCGCGCCGGCAAAG
>QGUU01000420.1 GCA_003242525.1 Pseudomonadota bacterium
CTTCGAGGCCGGGCTGATCCCGATGTTCATCATCATCGGTGTGTGGGGCGGCAAGCGGCGGGTCTATGCCTCGTTCAAGTTCTTCCTTTATACGCTGCTTGGCTCGGTGCTGATGCTTCTCGCCATCATGGCGATGTACTGGCAGTCGGGCACGACCGACATCGTGGAATTGCTGCGGCACGATTTCCCTGCCTCGATGCAGACCTGGCTATGGCTGGCCTTCTTCGCATCCTTTGCCGTGAAGATGCCGATGTGGCCGGTGCACACCTGGCTCCCCGATGCGCATGTCGAGGCGCCCACAGCCGGTTCGGTCATTCTGGCGGGCATCCTGCTGAAGATGGGAGGCTACGGCTTCCTGCGCTTCTCATTGCCCATGTTCCCGGATGCTTCGGTCTATTTTGCGCCGCTGGTCTTCGCCCTTTCGGTCATCGCCATCATCTACACCTCGCTGGTGGCGCTGATGCAGGACGATATGAAGAAGCTGATTGCATATTCGTCCGTCGCTCATATGGGCTTCGTGACCATGGGTATCTTCGCCATCAATCAGGAAGGCATCCAGGGAGCGCTGTTCCAGATGCTCTCGCACGGCCTTGTGTCGGGCGCTCTATTTCTGTGCGTCGGCGTCATTTACGATCGCCTGCACACCCGTGAGATCGCCGCTTATGGCGGGCTGGTCAACAACATGCCGAAATATGCGGCCGCATTCATGATATTTACCATGGCCAATGTCGGACTGCCGGGCACCAGCGGCTTCATCGGCGAGTTCCTGACCATGCTGGGGGTCTTCCGCGTCAACACCTGGGTCGCCGTCTTTGCCGCCACCGGCGTCATCCTGTCGGCCGCCTATGCGCTTTGGCTCTACCGCCGCATCATATTCGGAGCACTGACCAAGGACAGCCTCAAGAGCATGCTGGACCTCTCGCCACGCGAAAAGGCGATTCTCTATCCGCTTGCCGTGCTGATTGTCTTCTTCGGTGTCTATCCCGCGCCCGTGTTCGACGCGACGGCCCAGTCCGTGAAGGCGCTGGTCACCAACGTTACAGCATCGCTCGACGCCGCCCAGACGGCGTCGGCCAACTGAGAGAGCAGATATGCCACTGGACCTTCTTTCCAGCCTTTCGCTCTCGACGCCGGAACTGATCCTGGCGGTCGGCGCAATGGCTTTGCTGATGCTGGGAGCGTTCTCGCGCGAGAATGTCAGCGGACTAGTGAATGGGCTGGCCATTGCCCTCCTGGCTGCTGCAGGCCTGTGGATGTGGCTGGCCGGCCAACAGGGAACTGGCTTTGGCGGTGCTTTCAAGCAGGACGACTTTGCCCTGTTCATGAAGCTGCTGACGCTCGCGGCCTCGGCGATCACGCTCGTCATGTCGATCCGCCACGCAAAGACGCACCGATATGACAAATACGAGTATCCGGTGCTGGTGCTGCTGTCGACGCTCGGCATGATGCTGATGATCTCGGCCAACAGCCTGATAGCGCTCTATCTCGGTTTCGAGCTTCAGTCTCTCGCGCTCTACGTGGTGGCCGCTATTCACCGGGAGAATGCGCGCTCGAGCGAGGCCGGACTGAAGTATTTCGTTCTCGGCGCGCTTGGCACCGGCATGATGCTCTACGGTATTTCGCTGACCTATGGCTACACCGGTAGCGTCGACTTTGGACAAGTTGCCGCCATCGTCAGCGGTTCTGAGCGGCAGGTGGGCGTCCTGTTCGGCCTGGTGTTCATACTTGCTGGCCTGACCTTCAAGATCTCGGCCGTTCCTTTCCATATGTGGACGCCAGACGTCTATGAAGGCTCGCCCACGCCCGTAACTGCCTTCTTCGCCGTCTCTCCCAAGGTGGCGACGATGGCGCTGATCCTGCGTGTGGTGCTGGAAGCCTTCGAGCCGGCGGCAGCTGACTGGCAGCAGATCATAGTTTTCATTTCGATCGCATCCATGGCGCTCGGCTCCTTCGCTGCGATTGGCCAGCGGAATTTCAAGCGGCTGATGGCGTACTCTTCGATCGGTCATATGGGCTTCTGTCTGGTTGGCCTTGCCGCCAATAGCGAGGCGGGAATACGTGGCGTCATTATCTACATGCTCATCTACGTGGCCATGACGCTGGGTACCTTCGCCTTTATCCTCGCCATGCGCCGTGACGACCGGCAGCTGGAGGAAATCGGCGACCTCGCAGGCATAGCTCACACCAACCCGGCGATGGCGACGATCCTGACCATCCTGCTGTTTTCGCTGGCTGGCATTCCACCGCTCGCTGGTTTCTGGGCCAAATGGTATGTGTTCCTGGCGGCGATCAATGCCGGGCTTTACCCGCTCGCCATCATCGGCGTGGTCACCTCGGTGGTGGCAGCATTCTACTATCTGCGCATCATCAAGATCATGTGGTTCGATGAGCCGATCGGCGCCTTCCAGCCAATGGCCGGGGAACTACGCTTCGTGCTCGGTCTTTCCGGTGCGTTCGTGCTTTTCTACGTGCTCATCGGCGGCCCGATCGCCGGCTATGCCCAGACGGCAGCGAAGACATTCTTCTGATGGCGATATCAGCTCATTCTTCTCTCCGATTGCGGGGAGAAGATGGCTCGAAGGAGCGCATCTCTTCCGTCCTGGGGGCGGCGATGGCGATTTGTGGTTCGCCGTCCGCCACCTCCTCGAATAGAGATGCCGTGGGAAGGGCCTTATGACCTTCCGCCTTGCACCCACCGCATCCCTGGAGGGTTTTCGCCTCGAAGCCCATGACTCAGTCGGTTCCACGAATGCGCTTGCGCTGACGCGGGGGCGCGAGGGCGATCCAGGCCGTCTCTGGGTTGTCGCGAAAAAGCAGGAAAGCGGACGAGGCCGAAGGGGCAGGGCCTGGGCCACGCCGGAAGGCAATCTCGCCGCGACATTACTTCTGATAACAGGCAATCTCGGGCAGTCGGCCACGCTGGGTTTCGTGGCCGGGCTGGCGCTTGCTGATGCCTTGGAGGCGACGGTACCGGCCGGTGCGCGGATCGCCATAGGACCGGACGGAGCGGACACCGGTGGCAAAAACAGGTTCGAGCTCAAATGGCCGAACGATGTGCTGGCCCCGGGTGCAAAGCTGCCGGGAATTCGGCTGGGGTCGCCCAAATGGGGAAAGGGCAATTTTGGGTGG
>QGUU01000421.1 GCA_003242525.1 Pseudomonadota bacterium
TTCGTTCCGGATGACCTGTTGCATCGCAAAGGTACGGATCAGCAGATTGGTCCAGAAGGGAATGGTGACGAGGAAGACCCAGACCTCCCGCGTGGCCTGGGGCCGCGTTGCAATGAAATAGGCGGTGGGGAAGCCGAACAGCAGCGTCAGCACCGTCGTGTAGAATGACAGACTTATGGACCGCCAGAATATGGTCAGATGCGCGTCCGCAAGGCCCAGCGTGTCGTCAAAAATATCGCGCGCAAAAAGGACCGAGGTCCAGCCTTCCAGCGAGAATGTGCCGAACTTCACGTCTCCGTAGTCGCCCTTCACCATGAAGGAGTAGGCCAGCATGACGAAAAGTGGCCCGACTGCCGCAACGAAGATGATGACGAGCGCTGGCGTCGACAGCAGCCAGCGGCTGCGAATATCCCTGGCATCAGCGGCACGGGCTATTTCCGCTGCGGTCGCCATCCCTCAGTCTCTCAGAAGCTGTGCGGCATTGGCGCTTATCAGCACCCCCGCGCGCTGGCCCGGCGCGAGGCTTTGCACCGCATCGGGGCTGTTTTGCCGTCGCACCACAAAGCTCGTCCCATCGTCGATTCTCAAATGAAAATGGGTGTCCGTACCCAGATAGACGACATTCTCCACCGTTCCACTGAGCGAGGCGCCATCGCCTGCCGGCACGATGCGGGCATGCTCGGGCCTGACCACGATCGTCACCTTGCCTGACGGGACGGACCCCTCGGCAAGAGATGCGGAAATTTCAGCGCCGGAGGAAAGCCGTGCCGTCGCGCGCCCATTTTCGGTGCATGTCACCTCCGCCTCAAGGAAGTTGCTCTCGCCGATAAAGTCGGCCACGAACCGCTCCGCCGGACGGTCGTAAATTTCGCGCGGCGTACCGACCTGCAGGATCCGGCCCGCCGACATCACCGCGATGCGGTCTGACATGGTCAGCGCTTCTTCCTGGTCGTGGGTAACGAAGATGAAGGTAATGCCGGTTTCGCTCTGAAGGCGCTTGAGTTCGATCTGCATTCCCTTGCGCAGCTTGTAGTCGAGCGCCGAAAGTGGCTCGTCGAGCAGCAGCACCTTGGGTTGCGGGGCCAATGCCCGGGCCAGAGCCACCCGCTGCTGCTGGCCGCCGGAAATCTGGCTGGTACGACGGTTGGCGAGTTCCTCCATGCGCACAAGCGCGAGCATCTCGGCCACGCGTGCCTTGATCTCCTCCTTCGGCCTGCCCAGCATCTGCAGGCCGAAGGCAATGTTCTCCGCCACGGTCATGTGCGGGAACAGGGCGTAGGACTGGAAAACCGTATTGACCGGCCGCTTGTAGGGCGGAAGACCCGCAATGTCCTGGCCGTGAAGCAGGATCTCTCCCTCGGTCGGGTAATCGAAACCGGCAATCAGGCGCAGAAGCGTGGTCTTGCCGCAGCCGGAAGGGCCCAGCAGCGTGAAAAATTCATTCTCGCGGATAGACACCGAAACCGTGTCCAGCGCCTTTACGGCGTGTTCGCCTGCACCGAAAACTTTCCGCACGCGGCGGACGTCTATGGCATTCCTCTCGGGCTGATCCCGCACGCGCTACCCCGTTGTTTACGCCCGCTCTTTGCGACGGGTCCTTCCCCTGTCGATTGTCACCACACCACAAGCGGCTTGGCAACTGCGCGCTGGGATGCGAAGTCGGAAAAATTAGAGCGCCGACTCGCGCAGGCATTTTCCCTTGCTTGCTCGGGAAAGGACAGGCCAGAAAGCTGAAGCCGCTTGGCACAGCGCTTGCCGGAAGCTGCATGGCGCGCATAGGTTTGGCCCACTCATGGTGGAGGGATGCATGAAGACCGTTTACTCGCCGCTGCACGCCGGACATGGAGGAACGATGGAACTGGTGGCCGGCGAGATCGTGCCCGGCTTCGAGAAGCCGTCCCGCGCAGAAATCATTCGCGCCCGTGTCGAAAGCGAAAAGCTCGGTCCTGTCCTGCCACCCCGGCCCCACGATCTGACCGCCGCCAAGCGCATACATCGAGCCGACTACATCGACTTCCTCCCCACCGTCTATCCGGCCTGGGAGGCCTCCGGCCGGACCGGATCAGCGCTTCCCTTCACCTGGCCGACGCGCGGGCTGCGGGGAGACGTGCCCCCTGAAACCATCGAAGCCCGGCTTGGTTTTTACTCCTTCGATGCCGGCGCACCCTTCGTGAAAGGCACGTGGGAGGCGATCAAGTCTTCCTATGAGGTGGCGCTGACCGCTGCCGCCCTGGTCAAGGATGGCGAACGCAGCGCCTTTGCGCTCTGCCGTCCGCCCGGTCACCATGCCGGCGACGCCTTCATGGGAGGCTATTGCTACATCAACAACGCAGCCGTCGTGGCACAATGGTTCCGCGACCAGGGCGCGGCACGGGTCTCCATCCTCGATGTCGACTACCATCACGGCAATGGCACGCAGCAGATCTTCTACCGGCGCGGGGACGTGCAGGTTCTCAACCTTCACGGCGACCCCATGACCGAATATCCCTTCTTCCTCGGCCATGCCGACGAAAAGGGAGAGGGCGAAGGCGAAGGCTTCAACGTCAACTACCCGATGCCGTTCGGCACGGGTTTCGACGTGTGGGGAGAAGCACTGGAGGATGCCTGCCGCAAGCTCGCGGCCTATGCGCCGGACGTCGTCATCGTCTCCCTTGGCGTCGATACGTTCGAAAAGGACCCGATCAGCCAGTTCAAGCTGAAGAGCAGCGACTATCCGGCGATCGGACGCCGCATAGCAAAACTCGGCCTGCCGACCCTGTTCGTCATGGAAGGCGGCTATGCGGTCGAGGAAATCGGCATCAATGCGGTGGGCGTGCTGACCGGCTTTGAAGGTCGATGACGGACTTGAATCCGGGTTGAGTCGCCTTGGGCGGACTCAAAATGGGAAATCTGTCAATTCCCATTTGCGGCCAGATTCATCAGGAGTTAGATTAAGGCCGAATCAGCCGAAACCCTGGGGGGCGGCGACTACCTGAAGTCTGGTGTTCCGGATTTTTCCGGCGCAAGGCGCGAATGGTCTTCGCGTTGACCCTTTAGGATTCGGCTGATGAGGACGCAGTCCTGCGTCCTGTGAGTTCCTCGTAGAAGTGATGCGTCTTCGGGTTCGGTGCCGGTCATGCCGGCGTCGGG
>QGUU01000422.1 GCA_003242525.1 Pseudomonadota bacterium
GCGGTGCGGTCAACAAGTGGGGCGGGTCTGCTAAGGATGCCCTCGATAGTGCACTTGGGGGTTATGACAACGTCTAGGCCCATTTCATCAACGGAGGCCCCAAGCAGTTCGGCTCCGGCTGGGCGTGGCTTTCCGTCCAGGACGGGAAGCTTGCCATTTCCAAGACCCCGAACGGCGAGAATCCGCTGGTTCACGGCGCGACGCCGATCCTCGGTGTCGATGTCTGGGAGCATTCCTATTATATCGATTATCGGAACGCGCGGCCGAAATATCTCGAAGCCTTCGTCGACAGCCTCATAAACTGGGACTATGTGCTCGAATGTTATGAGAAAGCCACGAGCTGATTTTGCCAAGGCCTCGGCATTGCCGAGGCCTTTTCTTACCTGACGGCTCGGGAATATTCTTCCCAGGTAAGTGTTTTACCCAGACAGGGCCACCTTCCAGCCAAGACCTCAGCCATGGAGTTTCGGAATGAGAAAGCTTGTCTTTGCCATCTCTCTTCTTGCCTTGAGCAGCGTTTCGGCTTCTGCCGATCCGATTGCCGACCGGCAGGCGCTTATGAAGGAGCGTGGCAAGATCGTTGGCAGCCTTTCCAAGATCGTGAAGGGTGAGCAGCCGTTCGACGCCGCTGCGGTGCTGACGGCCCTTCAGCAATTGGAGGCCAATGCCGAGGCCACCAATTTCGAAAAACTCTTCCCGCCAGGTACCGAAGAGGGTGGTGATACGACTGCCTCGCCGAAAATCTGGGAAGACTTCGCAGACTTCACCGCTCTGGAAGACAAGTACCTCGAGAATGTGAAGGCGGCAGTCGCATCTCCTCCAGCCGATGTGGACGCACTTAAGGCGCAGATCGGCACGCTGGGCGGCGATTGCTCGTCTTGCCACCAGAGCTATCGCGTCAAGAGGGGCTAAGCAGCGCCCATGGGCTTGCTTGGAAAGCTCGCCGGCGCCGCCCTGATCCTCGCCGGGGTTGGCGCCGCGGCGGGGTGGTTCCTGTCCGCGCCCGAGCGGATCGATGCGGATGTCCTTGCCGAATTGGGGCCGGGCGACGCCGCCAGGGGAGAGCGCATCTTCAACGCATCAGGCTGCGCATCCTGTCATGCGCGGCCGAAGGCGGAGGGTGAGGCGCGTCTGGAGCTGGCAGGTGGGGTGGAATTGAAAACGGCGTTCGGCGTTTTCGTCGCCCCCAACATATCGCAGGACCCTGTAGATGGAATCGGTGCGTGGTCGTTGGAGGACTTCGCAAACGCCATGCTGAAAGGTGTCTCCCCTTCGGGCGAGCACCTCTACCCGGCTTTTCCGTACACGTCCTATGCGCGCATGAGGCCGTCCGACGTGGCCGATCTGTACGCCTTCATGAAGTCGTTACCCGCGGTTTCGGGGGAGGCGCCGGAAAGCCGCCTCTCCTTTCCCTTCAATCTTCGCCGCGGCATCGGCCTCTGGAAGCGGCTGTATCTGAGCGACGAGCCAGTGATTGAACTGGCCGCGGACGCATCGGAGCAGATAAGGGCGGGCCAGTATCTCGTGGAGGGCCCGGGGCATTGCGGCGAGTGTCACACGCCGCGGTCTTTCACCGGAGCGGCGGACAAGAGCCGATGGCTGGCAGGAGCCACTGCCGCCGAAGGCGACGGCATCGTTCCCAACATCACCTCCGGCGAGGGGGGCATCGGCGACTGGTCGGAAGGCGATATCGTTGCCTATCTCGAGACCGGTTTCACGCCCGAATTCGATTCGGTCGGCGGAACCATGGTCGAGGTGCAGCAGAACATGGCCCGGCTCACCCCTGAGGACCGTGCGGCCATTGCTGCCTACCTGAAGGCTATACCGCCCCTGCCAAACGGCTATCCGCCGCGCAAGCCTGCCAACTGAGGGGCATTGCCAGACCTGCCATCATGATGCCGGCAGGTCCGCCTTGCCCATCACCTTCAGCGCGAAGGCGTAGGTTAAGGCTATTTCCTCGAGCCGCGAGAAACGGCCGGACGCGCCTGCATGGCCAGCCTCCATGTTGATCTTGAACAGGACAGGATTGGTGCCGGACTTCAGGTCGCGCAGCTTCGCCACCCATTTGGCTGGCTCCCAATAGGTCACTCGCGGATCGGTCAGCCCGGCCATGGCAAGGATCGGCGGATAGTCGTGCGCGGCAATATTGTCGTAAGGCGAATAGGCGGCGATCGTCCGGTAGTCTTCTGCGGAAGCGATGGGATTGCCCCATTCGGGCCATTCGGGCGGGGTGAGCGGCAGGGTCTCGTCCAGCATGGTCGTCAGCACGTCGACGAACGGGACTTCCGCAATGATGGCGCCGAAGGCGTCGGGCGCCATATTGGCGACTGCTCCCATCAGCATGCCGCCGGCCGAACCGCCTTGCGCAACGATCCTGTCATGCGCCGTGTAGCGTTGCGCCACCAGGTGCCTGGCAACGGCGATGAAATCATGGAAGGTGTTCTGCTTGGCGGCCCGCTTGCCGTTTTCGTACCAGGCATAGCCCTTGTCCTTGCCGCCGCGGACATGCGCTATGGCGTAGACAAAGCCACGATCCACGAGCGACAGGCAATTGGTGTTGAAGGCGGCTGGAATGGTGATGCCGTAGGCGCCATAGCCGTAGAGCAGGCAAGGGGCGGTCCCGTCGAGCGGCGTGTCGCGGTGATGAAGCAGCGAGACGGGGATGGTTTCGCCGTCCTGCGCGGGGGCCATCAGCCGACGCGTGACGTAAAGCTCCGCGTCATGGCCGGAAGGAACTTCCTGTGTCTTGAGCAGGGTCCGCTCGCGCGTACGCATGTTGTAGTCGAAGACCTGCGCCGGCGTGGTCATCGACGAATAGCTGAAACGCAGGATTTCCGTATCGTATTCATAGGAACCGTGAAGGCCTAGCGAATAGGCTTCTTCCTCGAATCCGATGACGTGTTCTTCCCCTGTCGCGCGCTCCCTCACCACGATGCGTGGCAGGCCATCCTTTCTTTCGAGCCGCACCAGATAGCGTGAGAAGCCGATGATGGACAGGATCAGCCTGCCTGGCTCGTGTGGTACCAGTTCTTTCCAGTTGGGTCGTGCCGGATCGCTCGCCGGCGCGGTCATGATCTTGAAATCCTTGGCGCCGTCGGCGTTGGTCAGAATGAAGAAG
>QGUU01000423.1 GCA_003242525.1 Pseudomonadota bacterium
CTGGTCCACCATGACGATAAGGAAGTTCGGGCCACGTGTCATAGGCGTGTTACCTGTCTGGCCAGTTTTGCATCGACATAATCTTCGACTAGCGCCGAAGCGCTAACCGGATTGGGAAGGCCGTCGCGCAGTGCGCGGCGGATGTAGAGCCCGTCGATCATCGCCGCGATGGCCTCAGCCATGCGGGCGGCTTCCTCGCGCTCCACCATGTCGACCAGGGCGCTCATCAGGTTTGAGTGCAGCCGCCGCGCATAGACTCGCAGCAAGCGGCGCAGCGCGGGTGAATTCTGTGCCTCGACATAGAAGGCCAGCCAGGCGTGAACGGTCTCCTCGCGGAATTGACCGGCGTTGAAGTTTACCGCGATGATCGCGGAAATGCGCTGGCGTGGCGTCGACGCCTTCGCCAAGGCGGCAACGCAGTCTGCGCCGAGGTCGGCGAGCAACTGGCGCATCGTCGCAAACAGAAGCTCTTCCTTCGGGCCGAAATAGTGATGTGCCAGTGCGGACGACACGCCCGCGCGGGCGGCGATCTCCGAGACGGTGACATTCAATGTGCCGCGCTCGCCGACGGCAGAAATGGCAGCATCGATCAGGGCGCGACGGCGCAGCGGTTCCATTCCGATCTTGGGCATCAGCAGTCTCCTGCGACGCACCTTATTTTTTATTGACTGGTCAATCAAGAACCCGCGACGTTTGGGCTCAATCGATTTGAGGCTTTTCGCAAATGCGAAATCGCTTTACGCAAGCGCGAGAAAGGTTCATCTTTGAACAAAGACGCCGCCTCAGTCCGAGGCGACGGAGGAGGTTGCCATGACCGCATGCATCGTTGGCTGGGCCCACTCGCGATTCGGCAAGCTGGAAGGCGAGACGCTGGAGAGCCTCATCACCAAGGTTGCCGCCGAGGCGTTGGAACATGCAGGAATCGGTCCGGACGATGTCGATGAAATCGTACTGGGCCATTTCAATGCCGGCTTCTCTGCGCAGGATTTCACCGCCAGCCTTGTGCTGCAGACGGACGACCGGCTGCGCTTCAAGCCCGCCACCAGGGTAGAGAATGCCTGCGCCACCGGTTCGGCCGCGGTTCGCCAGGGCATACGGGCGGTTGAGGCCAATGCGGCAAAGATAGTCCTGGTGGTCGGCGCCGAGCAGATGACAACCACTCCGGGACCCGAAATCGGCAGGAACCTACTGAAGGCTTCCTACCTTCCCGAGGACGGCGACACGCCGGCGGGGTTTGCCGGAGTGTTCGGCAAGATCGCCCAGGCCTATTTCCAGCGGTATGGCGACCAGTCTGACGCGCTGGCCATGATCGCCGCCAAGAATCACAAGAACGGCGTCGACAATCCCTACGCCCAGATGCGCAGGGATTTCGGCTATGAGTTCTGCCGCCACGAGAGCGAGAAAAATCCCTTCGTCGCCGGTCCCCTGAAGCGTACGGACTGCTCCCTGGTGTCGGACGGCGCGGCGGCCCTCGTGCTTACCGATGCCACGACGGCGCTGAAGATGCGCCGCGCCATCGCCTTCCGTGCCAACGAGCATGTGCAGGATTTTCTGCCCATGTCCAAGCGCGATATCCTTCTGTTCGAAGGATGTGAGGAGGCGTGGGGCAGAGCCCTGAAGAATGCCGGCGTAACGCTGGACGACCTTTCCTTTGTCGAGACGCATGACTGTTTTACCATCGCCGAACTGATCGAGTATGAAGCAATGGGACTTGCGAGACGCGGCGAGGGCGCCAGGCTGGCGATGGAAGGCTACACTGCCAAGGATGGAAAGCTGCCGGTAAACCCGTCCGGCGGACTGAAGGCCAAGGGCCATCCCATCGGGGCGACCGGCGTTTCCATGCATGTGCTGGCGGCCATGCAACTGGCCGGGGAGGCGGGCGGCATCCAGGTGCCGAATGCCAGGCTGGGCGGCATATTCAACATGGGCGGCGCAGCGGTGGCCAACTATGTTTCGATCCTGGACCGGATAAGGTAGCAGCGGGCCACCGGAATGGAGGGCCAGGCGGGCCGACATGGCTTATCCATTCTTCACCATCGGCCATTCCACCCGGCCAATTCCGCAGTTCGTCCATTTGCTGCAGGCGGCTGGCGTGCAAATGGTGGCCGACATCAGGACAGTCCCTCGCTCGCGCACCAACCCGCAATACAACAAGGACGTGCTGCCGGGAGATCTAGCCGCATATCAGATCGGCTACGAGCACATCGCGGAATTGGGTGGGCTGCGGAACAGGTCGCATGACGTTCCGGAGGGAACCAATGCGTTCTGGTCGAACGCGAGCTTCCGCAACTATGCGGACTATGCGATGGGCGCGGGCTTTCGAGCCGGGCTGGCGAGGCTGGTGGCGCTGGGGCGCGAACGGCGTGTTGCGATGATGTGCTCGGAGGCTGTCTGGTGGCGCTGCCACCGGCGTATCGTGGCGGACTACCTCCTGGGCGACGGCGAAACCGTCTTTCACCTCATGGGCGACGACAGGATCGAACCGGCTACCATGACGAAAGGGGCCAGGCGCCTGCCATCGGGCGTACTTGTCTACCCTGCCGATCCGTTGCAGGAGTAGCTTTCTGCCTTTTCTCCCGGAAACGAACGACATGGCAAACCCGGTTCTTGTTGAAGTCACCCGCGGCGGCGTGGTGGAAAGCGTCCATCGCGGCGCGATAGCGGTTTATGATGCCGATGGCGGCAAGCTGTGGGAGGCCGGTGACACCGAGCGTCCCGTCTTTCCGCGCTCGGCCGTCAAGGCGATCCAGGCGCTTCCGCTGGTGGAAACCGGTGCGGCTGACGCCTATGGCTTCGGCAACAGGGAACTGGCGCTCGCCTGCGCCTCCCATTCCGGCGAGAGCGAACATGTCGAACTCGCCCGCGCCATGCTGGCCAAGGCTGGCCTGGACGAGGCGGCGCTGGAATGTGGCGCGCATTGGCCCACCAGCCATGCAGCGACGGTGGCCCTCGCGCGAGCGGGTGGCGCGCCCAATGCGCTCCACAACAACTGCTCGGGGAAGCATGCCGGCTTCCTGTGCACCTGCCGGCATCTCGACATTGACCATCGCGGCTATGTCGCGGCAGGCCATCGTGAGCACTTATCCAAATTTCCAAGCCACCGAACCCGTATTAAA
>QGUU01000424.1 GCA_003242525.1 Pseudomonadota bacterium
CTCCAGGCTTTCCCTTTTCTCTTCTTCTGGAGGGTCAGAGTGGGATAAACAAGTCACTCAAGGCGGCACTTGAAGGCGGGGTCGAGGGGCGACCGGCCAATGTCATCTTCTACGCCACCTCAAATCGCCGGCATCTGCTGCCGCGCGACATGATCGAAAACGAGCGCTCCACGGCGGTCAACCCGTCGGAAGCTGTCGAAGAAAAGGTCTCCCTTTCCGATCGATTCGGCCTTTGGCTGGGCTTCCACAAGTGCTCGCAGGACGAGTATCTGGACATGGTCAGCGGCTATGTTCGCCATTATGGCCTGGAGGTCGACCCTGAAAGACTGCGCGCGGAAGCGCTGGAATGGGCGACGACACGCGGCAGCCGCTCGGGCCGTGTTGCCTGGCAATTCACGCAGGACCTGGCCGGGCGGTTAGGCAAGGCGCTGTCCGATTGAGCATATAAAAGCCCGCTGCAGGCAGCGGGCAAGTGCGGCGGGCCGGACTGGAGGATTTCGGCCCGCAAATGTTCTTGTCGCTATTCCAGGAAGGTGCGCGGATCGACAGGTGCCGAGTTCTTGCGCACTTCGAAATGCAGCTTGGGCGAGTCGGCGCTTCCACTCATGCCCGAAAGAGCGATCTGCTGTCCCCGCTTCACCTTCTGGCCGCGCTGGACTTCAATTGCCGACGCATGACCATATACGGTCACAAGCCCGTCCTCGTGGCGCACCAGCACGGTATTGCCGAATTCCTTCAGTCCGTCGCCGGCATAGATGACAACGCCGTTCTCGGCAGCCTTGATGGGTGTTCCTTCCGGTACGGCAATGTCGATGCCATCGCCACCACTGCCGAACGCCGAAATGATGCGGCCCCGCACGGGCCAGCGCATCTTGCCGATGCCTGTCGAGTCAGGAGCCTCAACCTCATCCTCGGATGCCTGCTTGATGATTTTCTCGGCCTTCTTTGGCGGTGTGTAGGAAGCCAGGGTTTCCGTAGGCGTCGTTTTTGGCTGCGGAGGTGTCGAGGCCGTCCTGACAGGATCGAGTTCAGCCGATTTGGCCGCAGTCGCGGGCGCCGGAGCAGGCGCGGCGCTGGCAACCGTGGGCGTTCCGTCCGGTATCTTCAGTGTCTGGCCGATGCGGATAAGCCCGTCGGTCATGCCGTTGGCCTGCTTGAGTGCCGTAACGCTCACGCCGGTTTTCCGGGCGATTCCGGACAGTGTATCTCCCTGCTGCACTGTGTAGGTGCCTGATGACGCAGCAGCGACCCTGTCTCCCTGCGCCGGCTTGGCATTCCTGTCGCTGGCCGCGTCCAGCGAGGCCGTCTTCTCCTGTGCCTTGAGCTTCGGTTGCTGCGGGAGAACCGCAACCTTCTCGACTGGAGGGCGGCTCGGCACCGGAACCTTGTCGTTGGGCACATCGAACTTCGTACCGCGCGAGGAACGTGCGTCCGCGACCTTCGGATTTGCGTCGGGCGCTGAAACCGGAGCCTTCTGCGAGTAGACGTAGGTGGGAATGACAATCTTCTGACCGGCCTGCAAGCCATCAGCCGAAGCAAGGCCGTTCGTCTTCATGATGACGTCAGCGGGGACCCCATAGCGCCGCGAAAGATTATAGACGGTTTCGCCCTCGCGAATGGTGATCTGGGTGCCGCCTGCGCGCGACCAGCCCTGGGGTTCGCCATCCTCGCTTGCCAGGCGCGGCGCCGGCTGCTCGTCCGCCTGCCCGAAGGGCTTGCGCGGCTCCGTCCTCGCAGCGGATGCCTGGTCGCTGCTTGGCTTGGCATCGACTGGCGCCGGTTGCGATTGCGCCACGGGTGGCAGCGGCTGCACCTTGATCGGCTCGACGCTGGAGCGGGCAATCGAATGCGTATAGCTGCCGTCAACTGGAGCAGCCGAGACAGTGTCGCCCGGATAGGGCTGGGCAACAGGCTGCTTGTGGATAATGGAGCGCTGGTTTTCGGTGGAAGCCGTGGAGGTGAGGTCAATCCCGTCGCTGAATCGCGCCACCTGGGAAGAGCAACCGGCAGCGAGACCAGCCACCATCAGCACGGCACAGCCGCGCGCCAGATTGTGCCCGCTTTCCCTCAACACACTCACACGCATCGCAGTTACCCGCATACCCGGTACAAACTGGGATGATTAAAGCGTGTTAATGTTACCCATCGGTTAAATCGATGGAATCGGAAGCAAGTTTCTTAAAATCGCTCAGATTGCGGCCGCCACGCCGGACAAGATTGGCTGGAGGCGCACCACGCCGATGTCCTCGCGCTCGAAACGCGAGCCAACCTTGGTCAGCTTGGCCAGCACCTGTTCGCCCTCCTCCGGACCGATTGGCGCGACAACGATGCCGCCACTGGAAAGCTGGTCAAGGAGGAAGCGCGGGACGCCGTCGAAGGCGGCCCATACGACGATGCGATCGAAAGGCCCGTCATTCAACCCGACCGTCCCGTCCGCCTGGCGCACAATCACGTTAGAAATCCCCAGCGCCTCAAAACGCATGCGCGCCTGTTCAACCAGGGTTCTGTACCTGTCAATCGTAACGACTCTGCCCGCGAGGCGCGCCATGACGGCCGCGGTGAAGCCCGAACCAGTGCCGATTTCCAGAACCCGGTGGCCGGATTCCAGGGCAAGCGCGGCTATGACTGCCGCTTGCAGGTCAGCACCTTCAATCGCCTCGCCGCATTCGATTGGCAGCATACGCTCGCTCCAGGCGTAAGCGTGATACGGGCCCGCCAGGAAACCGCGGCGCGGGGTTGCCTCGAGCGCCGCGACGAGCGCCTTGGGCACCGTGCCCTTGCTCCTCAGTCGGAGCAGGAACGCGGCGAAACCTTCGCGCTCCTCTGGGGCCAGAACCTGGTTCATGCGAGCGCCTTGGCGAGCCTGTCCCTGACCTCATAGGCGGTCAGGTCGAGATGCAGCGGGGTGATCGAGACAAAACCATTGCGTACCGCCTCCACATCGGTACCGGCGCGGCCCTCGGCCGGTTCTTGTCCGAAACGCATCCAGTAATACGGTACTCCGCGCCCGTCTCTACGCTCGTCCAGCCACAGACTGTGCCTGTCCTTTTTAACACTCTGACCCTCCCCACGAAAAGAGGGGGGTAAAACTCGGGGGTCACAGAATCATTTA
>QGUU01000425.1 GCA_003242525.1 Pseudomonadota bacterium
GGATAACGAGTTCTTGGGCACGAGCAGACCGTATCCATTCTCTACACGCTTGTTTCGCTGACGGGCCTGTCGGTCACGCTGTTCATGCCGCTGCTCATGCGCCGTTTTGCGCGTCGCTGGGTCTATACGGCGGGCGCGGCTCTTCTGGCCGTGGGCTCGCTCTTCTTCGTCATCGACACGCTGGCAGGACAGTTTCTTGGCATGCTGGCGCGCGTCATGGGCGCCAGCGCGCTGTCCATCACGCTCAACCTCTACATCATGGACCACATCCGCAAGGCCGACTTCATGCAGGCCGAATCCTTGCGAATGGCGCTGTCCATGTTCGCGTGGACTGGCGGCCCCACGCTCGGCATCTGGCTTTATACGCGCTACGGGATTTATGCCGCTCATGGGGCGGTGGCCGTTTTCGTCGTCGTGCTGCTCGGGCTGTTCTGGTACTATCGCCTGAGCGACAACGCGATGATCGCGCCGGGCAAAAGCCGCGCAACCAATCCTCTGGCAAACATAGGTCGGTTCATAGCGCAGCCGAGGCTGAGGCTGGCTTGGCTCATCGCGTTCGGCCGTTCCTGTTACTGGACGACCTTCTTTGTCTATGGCCCGCTGTTCATGGTCATTGCCGGACAGGGCGAACTGGCCGGTGGCCTCCTCGTATCGGCCGGCAACGCGCTGTTGTTCTGCGCCATCTTCTGGGGAAAGGCGGGCAAGCGCTTCGGCGCCCGGAAGGTGATAACGCTGGCTTTTGCATGCATGGCGGTCGTACTGTGGGCTGCCGGCGCGGTCGGCGAGATGGCACCGCTCGTGACGGCAGGCCTGCTTCTTGCCGGCGCGCTCTTCGCCATCGCCGTGGACGCGCTCGGCTCAACCGCTTTCATGCGGGCCGTCCGCGCCTACGAACGGCCCCAGATGGCGGCGGTCTACCGTACTTATCTGGATTTTTCAGAACTCACGCCACCGCTGGTCTATTCCGTGGTACTGGTTTTCTTCGGGATCGGATCGGTATTCGCTACGCTCGGCTGTCTTACGGCCGTGTGCGCCGTAATTACCTGGCGTTACCTGCCGAAGTCGATGTAGTTGCCAGCGCGCTTTGTCATGCAGGCTGGCGTTTCTATAGTCTCGGCTGTGGAGTCGCCGGGTCTCGGAGAATGAGCAGTGGGAAGCAGCCTGACCCTCATTATTGGCGGCGCACGTTCCGGCAAGAGCACCTACGCCGAAAAGCTCGTTGCTGCGCATCCCGCCCCATGGACCTATATCGCGACGGCGGAGGCCTATGACCAGGAAATGCGGCTGCGCATTGCCGAACACAAGGTGCGCCGCCGGGAAGGATGGGAAACCTTCGAGGCTCCGATGGAACTTGCCGAAGCTCTGGAAAAAATTCCCCCCGGCAGGCCCGTTCTGGTGGACTGCCTCACCTTGTGGCTGACCAACCAGATGCTGGCCGGGAGTGACACGGAAGCCGAAGCAAGGCGTTTGACAAAAGTCTTGTCGGGCCCGCGCGGACCATGGGTAGTGGTCTCGAACGAGGTCGGTCTTGGCATTGTTCCGGAAAATGCGCTGGCCCGGCGCTTCCGGGATGCCGCCGGGCGATTGAACCAGGGGGTGGCTGCCGTAGCCGATCAAGTCGTGATGATGGTGGCGGGCCTGCCGCTGAAGGTGAAGTGATGGCTGAAATCGAAGAACGCGACGCTGACAGGCACCGCGCCAAGATGGCGAAACGAAAGGCGGTGCAGGATGCCGAAATCGCGCAAAAGACGATCGAGAAGGGGCTGCTGATCGTCAATACCGGTCCGGGCAAAGGCAAGAGCACGGCTGCCTTCGGCCTGGCGCTTCGCATGCTCGGCCATGGGCGCCGTGTGGGCGTCGTGCAGTTCATTAAGGGCGCCTGGCATACGGGCGAGAAGGACGCGTTCTCGCTTTTCGGCGACAGGGTTGCCTGGCATACGATGGGCGAAGGGTTTACCTGGGAGACGCAGGACCTCAAACGCGATATTGCCGCGGCCGAAGCCGCCTGGGCGAAAGCCCTCGAACTCATGGCCGACCCGACCATCAGCCTTGTCGTGCTCGACGAACTCAATATTGCTCTGCGCTACAACTATCTCGACGTAGAGAAGGTAGTGGCCGCGTTGCAGGCGCGTCGCCCGGACCTGCATGTCGTGATCACTGGCCGCAATGCCAAGCCGGCGTTGATCGAGGCGGCCGATCTGGTTACCGAAATGGGCTCCACAAAGCATCACTTCGCAGCCGGCGTGAAGGCGCAGCAGGGCATAGAGTTCTAACCTCGATGCGGCGGCCGCGGCGGCATCAGTAGCCGCCAATCACCGGCAGGATTTCGCCCGTGATGTAGCTCGAGCAGTGCGGCGAGGCGAGGAAGACATAGGCGGGGGCCAGTTCTTCCGGCTGCGCCGGGCGCTTCATGGGCGTTTTCGAACCGAACCCGGCCACCTTCTCGGCCTCTTTGTCGGACGGATTGAGGGGTGTCCAGACTGGCCCTGGCGCGACGGCATTCACCCTTATGCCCTTTGAAATCAGATTGCCGGAGAGTGCGCGGGTAAAGGCATGGATCCCGCCCTTGGTCATCGAATAGTCGACCAGCGTGCTGGAGCCTTCGATCCCCGTGACCGAACCTGTATTGATGATGGCCGATCCGGGTTTCATATGTGGCACCGCCTCCTGCGCCATGTAGAAATAGCCGTAAAGATTGGTCTTGAGCGTCGTGTCGAAATGTTTCTCGGTGATGTCCGAGAAATCATTGGCGTGGTACTGGAACGCTGAATTGTTGACCAGCACGTCCAGCCCGCCGAGCTTCTGGACCGTTTCCTCCACCGCCCTGCGGCAGTGCTCCCTTTCGCTCACGTCTGCTCTTATGATGATCGCCTTGCCTCCTTCCGCCTCGACCGCGGCCTTTGTCTGCTCGGCATCCCCGTCCTCTGCCAGATGCACGATGGCGACATCAGCGCCTTCGCGAGCAAACAGCACAGCCACGGCCCGGCCGATGCCGGAATCCGCGCCGGTTATGAGCGCCACTTTGCCATCAAGTTTCTTAGAGCCGATGTAATAGGGAGCATCGTACATCGGTGCCGGCTCCACCTGGTGCTCGTGC
>QGUU01000426.1 GCA_003242525.1 Pseudomonadota bacterium
TTTCGAAGACGTCATATCCCCGCCATGCTGCCATTTCCGGCGCCGGCAGTCCAATGAAGACCTTTGTGCCAGTCGCATAGCCACGGCGACCAGTATTCCTCCGCTCGCCGAAGGTGGAAGGGTCGGTGTCACACTCCTCCCCAACAATGCGATTGCCTGACAACCCGTCTTGTTATACGCTTGTTCAACAAGCAGTCCGGGAAAGTTGCCACTGTGGTGCGATCAGAGTTTCCGTTCGGCATCGAGACCATTGATCCGCTCTGGATCGAGCTTTCTGACGGCACGCGGATAGCCGCGACCTTGTGGTTGCCGGTTACCGGCGCCAAAGTGCCGGTCGTCGTCGAAATGGTGCCCTATCGACGGCGCGATGGAACCGTCGCTCGCGACATTGACATGGATCCCTGGTACGCCGGGCATGGCTTGGCTTACTGCCGTGTCGACATTCGCGGCACCGGCGATTCCGGAGGTGACCTTGCCGATGAATATCTGCCGCGCGAGCAGGAAGACGCCTGTGAGATAATCGACTTCCTTGCCAGACAGCCCTGGTGCAACGGCAATGTTGGCATGACCGGTATCTCCTGGGGCGGCTTTAATGCATTGCAGGTGGCGGCACGTCGTCCTCCGGCCCTGAAGGCCATCATTGCGCTGTGCGCCAGCGACGACCGCTACGCTGACGATATCCACTACATGGGCGGCGCGCTGCTCACCGAGCAGGAAATGTGGTCGAACTTCATGCTGGTGAAAAAAGCCATGCCGCCCGACCCCCTGATCGTCGGCGATGCCTGGCGCGACATGTGGGCGAAGCGGCTGGAGACCACCCGCTCGCTTTCGGAGATATGGCTGGAGCATCAGCGTCGGACCGACTACTGGAAACAGGGTTCGGTGTGTGAAGACTATTCGGCGATCGAATGCGCCGTGATGGCGGTTTGCGGCTGGGAGGATTCCTACTCCAACTTCGTGCCGCGGCTGCTGGAGAACCTGCCGGGGCCGAAGCTCGGGATCATGGGGCCGTGGTCGCATTCCTACCCTTGCCGCGGATCGCCAGGTCCACTGATAGGCTACCTGCAGGAGGCGCTGCGCTGGTGGAGATATTGGCTGGCCGGGGAGGAAACCGGCATCATGGAAGAGCCGCTATACCGTGTCTGGATCACCGGCGAGGAGAAGCCGCGACCGTTCTACCTGCCGGATCATGCGGGCTCATGGGCGGCGGAAGAGCACTGGCCGTCACCGCGCATTGAGCGCCGCAAACTGTACCTCAACTCGAATTCACTCGGCCGAATTGCTGATGCAGGCCCGGTATTGTCGGTGCGCTCGCCGGCGACGGCCGGGCGCGACTGTGGTCGCTGGGGCGGCTATGGCGACGACTGTCCGGATATGCCGATCGACCAGCGCCGCGAGGACGCCCTGGCACTTTGCTTCGACACCGAGCCGCTTGATGATGACACCACGCTGCTCGGCGCGCCAGAGCTTGATCTGCTGGTTACGGTGGACGAGCCGCATGTAAACCTGATCGCGCGGCTTTGCGACGTCTATCCCGATGGTACCTCGGCGTTGATGACCTACGGCGTGCTCAACCTCAGCCACCGCGACAGTCATGAGCATCCACAGCCCTGCCCGGTGGGTACCCCGTTCCGCGTCAAGCTGAGGCTCAACGACCTCGGGCGCACCGTGTCAAAAGGCCATCGCATCAGGCTTGCGATCACCAACCAGCACTGGCCCATCCTCTGGCCGCAGCCCAGGCTTTCGACGCTTGCAGTCATGGCAGGCGATAGCACGCTGACCTTGCCGGTACGCCCGCCATCGCCGCGTGATAGCGAAGTGCGCTTTGAACCGGTCGAAACTGCGCCACCTGTCCCAATAACAATATTGGAAGAAGGCTTTAATCGTCGTACGGTGACCGAAGACGTGGGCAGCGGCCTACAGACGATCACGCTGGTGTCCGACCATGGCCGTTACCGCTATGATGACCGTGGCATAACGGTGTCCTCCGCTGTTTCCGACACGTTCGAGATCCGGCCGGACGATCCGCTTTCGGCCAGGCTGACGACGCAATACAGGTGGGCGATCGCGAGCGGCGAGGCCGACACCGAAGCGACGGCACGTACCGAACTGACAGCGGACGAGACGCACTTCTTCTTGAGTTGGTATCTCGAGGCCCGGGAGCGCGGCCGGCTTGTCCACAGCGCTGCAGCCACGCGGCGCATCCGACGCGACTTCGCCTGAGGAGACCGAAGCCGATGCTCAACTATGCTCTCAAGCGCATCGGTCTCGGTTTCCTGATCCTTATGTTCGTCATGGTCGCAATGTATGCGGCGGTCTTCCTCGTCCCCGGCGATCCCGCTACGGTAGCGCTTGGTCCGCGCGCCACGCCGGAGTTGAAGCGGATGTTGATCGAGCGCATGGGGCTCGATCAGCCGATCTGGTGGCAGATCATCGCGTTTTTCAAGAACGCGCTGACCGGCAATCTGGGCTATGACGTGTGGTCCAACCGGCCAGTATCGGCTCTGGTCATTGAAGCGCTGCCCAATACGCTGGTACTCGGCCTTGCCGCACTGACGACGGCGGTGCTGCTGGGCGTGCCGCTTGGCTGCATCTCCGTGATGCAGCGCGGCACCATCTTTGATCATCTGATCGGTGTGCTCTCTGTCGCCGTCATTGCGGTGCCTTCCTTTGTAGTCGCCATCTGTCCGTCGTCAGGTTTTTTGGGACAACAGGCTGTTTGAGCTAACGGAGGCTCTAGTTCATCAGGGTTATCATTTTATGCTGCCGCCTCTCGGTGAAGCAAGCGGCGTTGTGTGATTGTTTCGCGTTTGATCCTTTCCCTTTGCATCATGATGATGTCGCCACGCCCGAAGTAGACATCGGCTGGGGTGAGATTGCTGATGCTCTCGTGGTAGCGACGGTGGTTGTAATGATCGACGAAGCCGGCAATCTGCCGCTCGAGATCGCCCGGCAGAAAGTAGTTTTCGAGCAGGATGCGGTTCTTCAACGTCTGGTGCCAGCGCTCGATCTTGCCCTGGGTCTGGGGATGGCAGGGTGCACCGCGCGAGTGATCCATGCCGTTGTCGGATAGCCATTCGGCAAGGTCGCTCGAG
>QGUU01000427.1 GCA_003242525.1 Pseudomonadota bacterium
GCGCTCGACTGCCTGGCCTATGGCGCGGCGCAGCACCTTCGGCGAAAGGCCGGCAGTCAGGGGATAGACAGGTTCGACCAGAGGCAGGTTTCCCGCTTCGCTGGCCGCCGAGATATGGTCCGGATGAACCATTGAGGCCCGGCCGTTGAACCATTCCATCCGGCCCGAAACGACGACGCGCTCGCCCTCTGGAAGCTGCTTCTCCAGCCATGCAGCATGGGCATGGAAGAAGGTCAGCGCGATCTCGCCTGTCTCGTCATGGGCGAAGATCCGGTAAGGCACCCTGCGGTTGCCGCGCGGAGGCGGCTGGTGGCGATCGACCACCAGGTCGAGCGTGACTATCTGGCCTTCGGCAGCGCCGGCTATGCCCGGTCGGCTGCGCCGGTCTATGATCGAATGAGGCAGCACGAACAGCAGGTCGGCCACGCGCGCTTGCCGCCCGCCAAGATCGAGGGGCAGCACGCGCTCGATCAGCGCGGCCACCTTGGAGCCTACGCCTGCGAGCGTCGTGATCGGTGCGAATAGCGGGTCGAGCAGGGACGGGCGCATAGAACGAAGGTCTATCGGGCACAATTATATGCGCAACCGAAAAGATGCCGCGAAGATCGTTCCGGCCAAAAAGGCGGCTTCGGCGCACGGACGGAAACCTTGTTAGATGCCCGGGAGTTTGCGATAGGAGCCCCACGGAAATATCGGGAGCGTCACAGGCAGTTCCCTGATGGAGCCCCCCATGACGGATTTCGAACCGGAAATTGAAAGTCAGCAAGCACGCCGCAAGAAGCTGAGGTTCCGCTCCTGGCATCGCGGCACGCGCGAGATGGATTTTGTTCTGGGCCGCTTTGCCGACAGCGAGATCGATGGCTTGACCGACGAGGAGCTAGACCAATATGAAAGGCTCCTCGACATTCCCGATACGGAATTCTTCCTCTTCGTCACTGGCGCGAAGCAGGTGCCGAAGCAACTGGACTGTCCTCTCCTGCAAAGAATCCTGACCTCAGGCCGTTCCATGCGCTTCTGAGCGGCCCGTTCCAGACGTGAATTTGATGAGTCTCATTCCAAAGATCGGTCTGCCCAAGGGCGGCACGGGTTCCTTTCTGATCGACGGCGTTGCCGACGGCTACGAAGCTTTCGCGATCGCACAGATAGTGGGCGAGATCGCCCCGGATGGTCCCGTCGTCTTCGTCGCGCGCGACGGGCAGCGTTTGCCACCCATCATCGAGGCGCTCGCCTTTGCTGCGCCGGATCTGCCGGTTCTGGACCTGCCGGCGTGGGACTGCCTGCCTTATGATCGTGTTTCGCCGGGAGCCGATGCCGCCGCGCGCAGGCTGGATGCACTGGCCGGCATGGCGGCGCTGGCCGCCAGACCCCACCGCGCCATTGTACTGACGACCGCCAACGCGCTGTTGCAGCGGGTTCCACCCGCGGCTTTGATCGAAGCTCAAACGTTGCGCGCCAAGCCCGGCAATCAGCTGGACATGGAAAAGCTGGTAAGGCGGCTGGAGAACTCCGGCTTCGAGCGCGTGCCGACGGTGCGCGAGGTCGGCGAATTCGCCGTCCGCGGCGGCATAGTGGACCTCTTCGCTCCCGGTGCCGACGAAGCGCTGAGACTGGATTTCTTCGGCGACATGCTGGAATCGATCCGCGCCTTCGATCCCGCCAGCCAACGCACGATCGGCCAGCGCAGCCAACTGCTCCTGCAGCCGATGAGCGAGGTGGCGCTGACGCCCGACACGATCAGCCGCTTTCGCCGGGCTTACATAGAGGCTTTCGGAGCGCCTTCCCGTGATGACGCGCTCTACGCCGCGGTGAGCGAAGGTCGCCGCTTCGCAGGCATGGAGCACTGGCTGCCCTTCTTTTACGAACGGCTGCAGACCATATTCGACTATTTGCCGGACGCGCCGGTCATCTTCGACCACCTGGCGCATGAGTCTCTCGGCGAGCGTCACAAGCTGATACTCGACCACTATGATGCGCGCCGCACGCAGGGCGCGCTGAAGGATGCCGTGCCCTACAAGCCGGTTCCCCCTCAGGCGATGTACCTGTCGCCGGACGAGGTCAGCGCGACCGTGGCTGACCGCCTTCAGGTGGAGCTCACGCCCTTTGCGGCGCCCGAAGCCGGGGGGCGCAAGGTCTTTCATGCGGGCGCGCGTGCGGGTCGCAGCTTCGCCGAGGAACGCGCCGACCCCAACGCCAATGTGTTCGCTGTCGCTGCCCGCCACATCGTTGACGAGCGCGCGAAGAAGCGTCGAGTCATCATTGCTGGCTGGACTGAAGGCTCGCTCGACCGGCTGACGCAGATACTTACCGAGCACGACCTGGGCAATCTTAAGCGCGTCGAGACGCTGGACGAGGCCGGCAAGCTGGGTGCCGGCCAGGCCGCGCTTGCCGTGCTGCCACTGGAAACCGGGTTCGAAACCGATAATCTGGTTGTCGTTGCCGAGCAGGATATTCTTGGCGACCGGCTGGTGCGCCGCTCGCGTAAGCGCAGGCCGGCCGATTTCATCGCCGAAGCCTCGTCGCTTTCGGCCGGTGACATTGTGGTTCACGCCGATCACGGCATCGGCCGCTTCGTCGGACTGAGAACAATCGAAGCCGCCGGTGCACCGCACGACTGCCTGGAAATCCACTATGCCGGTGACGACCGGCTGTTCCTGCCGGTGGAGAATATCGAGCTCCTGTCGCGCTACGGCTCTGATGCTGCCGAGGCAACTCTGGACAAGCTCGGCGGCGGTGCCTGGCAGGCGCGCAAGGCGCGGCTGAAGAAGCGCCTGCTCGACATGGCCGGGCAACTGATTCGTATTGCCGCCGAGCGGCAGATGCGCGCCGCGCCGGTGATGGTTCCACAGGCCGGGCTCTATGGCGAGTTTGCGGCCCGCTTCCCCTATGAGGAAACGGACGACCAGCAGAACGCCATCGATGCCGTCACCGATGATCTGTCGGCCGGCAAGCCGATGGATCGGCTGATTTGCGGTGCCGTCGGCTTCGGCAAGACTGAGGGGGGGCGGGGGGCCGCCTTCATTGCTGCCAGGGAAGGTTTTAAGGTGGCGGCCGTGGCCCGGCCAACCCTGTTTCTTATAAA
>QGUU01000428.1 GCA_003242525.1 Pseudomonadota bacterium
CACGGGCGCTGTCAGAAACAAAGCCCCGGCGGCCACCAGCAGGATCGTTCTCATCGTATCCCTCAGCTTTCCTCCGGTGTTGTGACGCAACACCCTGAATTGTGCAACAGCCTTCGCCAGCTCGTTCATCAACGACCGGCACCTTCGGATTTGCGTGGCGTGATCGGGCTTTGTCATGGCAAGGTCAGGGAAACGGAGGAATCCGCCCGAGGGGAATGAAGCCGAGTGCCGCCCGGCCCTTGACGATTTTCAGCGTCATGGGTGTGCTGCCCAGCATGGCAAGCGCAGAAAATGCCTGCTCGATCTGGCGCTTCCTTTCGGGAATGGCGGCTGACAGGATCGCACCCACAGCCTTGGGGTCGCGCAGGCTGATCTCCAGCGAGGCATCCACAAGGCCCTCCTCATCCACAGCGATCGGTCCCGAGAGCGAAATGCCGGCTTCGCCGGAAACCAGTTCCAGCTTGGCTATCTCGG
Source organism: Pseudomonadota bacterium (assembly GCA_003242525.1). Lineage (GTDB taxonomy): Bacteria > Pseudomonadota > Alphaproteobacteria > Rhizobiales > Rhizobiaceae > Mesorhizobium. Next base: position 475 of record QGUU01000428.1, read on the forward strand.
CCGCATGGCCACGCAGGCTATTCGAACCACCCCGCAACAGGGTGATCCCGTCCGTGAGAATCGCCTCGCCTGCACCGTCCAGAGGCGGCAGGACCCGCCCGCCAATTGCATCGGCCTCGATGGCCAGTCTGGAAAATTGCCCCCGGTATCCAAGGGCACGACCTAGGGGACTGAATTCCGCCTCTGCGCTCTCGACGGTAAAAAGCCGAACCTGGTCGGCGCCTTGCGGGTCGGCCTGGCCTGAGAGGCCTTGGGCGGTGACCGTCACGCGGCTGGGCATCGGCCACCACAAGGCCGTTGTCGCCTGCAGGCGTTCCCAGTCGATGCGAAGCGGCGCAATGCCGGGGGCCTCGGCGCGCAGTGGCCCATCAAGATAGAGGACCGGAGCGAGCGGCCCGAACAGGCTCGCCGTGGCCTGAAGATTTCCGGCAACGGCCGCGACGGCTCGGCGGTCGTCGCGATAGGCCAGGCGCTCGCAGGTGACGGTCAAGCCGAGCGGATAGCCGCTAATGTTCATATCAGCACATTCGGCGCTGATCCCGCGCGCCTCCAGCGCCGCGATAGCCTCACTTGTTTCGCTGCGGACACGTGCGGCAGCCCAGAACCAGCTGGCGCTATAGAGCGCGAAGGCCAGAAGCAGCAGGCCGATAAGCCATAAAAGACCGCGGCCGCCTCTGTTCGGATTCCGGTTGCTTGACGTCATCCAGTCTATCTCGCTAACCCGTAGGCGCCGCAGCATGCCGGCACGAATTTCACCAGGCTTGGCGATATGGGCGATTTTTGGGTTTTTGGCTACGGCTCACTGATTTGGCGGCCGGGCTTTGCGCATGTGGAGTCGCGCCGCGCCAAGCTCCACGGCTATCGCCGCTCGCTTTGCATCTACTCCCATGTGCATCGTGGTACGCCGCAGCGGCCGGGCCTCGTCCTGGGACTGGACCGCGGCGGGTCATGCGTCGGGCTGGCCTTCCGCGTGCCGGGAGACCTGCACGATCAGGTGATCGGCTATCTGCGCGAGCGGGAACTCGTCACCAATGTCTATCTCGAGCGGAGGCTGGGCATCCGGCTGGACGACGGCAACATGGTCGAGGCGGTCACCTATGTCGCGGACCGCCACCATCGCCAATATGCGGGTACGCTCGACGTGGCGCGGGCGGCGCAGATCATTTCCGGAGCAGCGGGACAATCCGGCCCGAATGATGCCTATGTGCTCAGCACCATTAACCGCTTGCGGGAGCTAGGCATACGCGACCACTGGCTTGAAGGAGTGGCACGCCATCTGCCACCGCGCGGCGCCAGCGACAGTCAGCAATCCGCAAACGGACTTTGAAGCCCGACTCCGACGACATAGGCTGCGCCGGATTCCCGAGCGATTCCCTTTTCAAACCATGGAGCGTCACCATGCAGAAGCGTCGTCTTGGCCAGACCAGCCTCGAAATCGCCCCTCTCGTGCTGGGCGGCAATGTTTTCGGCTGGACCGCCGATGAACGAACGTCGTTCGCCCTGCTGGACCGCTTCGTGGAGGCCGGCTTCAACGCCATCGATACCGCCGACTCCTATTCGCGGTGGGCTCCAGGCAACAAGGGTGGCGAGTCCGAAACCATTATCGGCAAATGGATGAAGGAGCGCGGCAACCGCGACAAGGTGATCATCATCACCAAGGTCGGGTCCGACATGGGGCAGGGAAAGAAGGACCTTTCGGCTGCCTACATCGAGAAGGCGGTGGAAGATTCGCTGCGCCGGCTGCGGGTTGAGGTAATCGATCTTTACCTTTCCCACTGGCCTGACCCCGCCACGCCATATGAAGAAACGCTTGGTGCCTACGAGAAGCTGCTGAAGGCAGGCAAGGTGCGCCACATCGGTGCATCGAACCTCGATGCCGGGCAGCTGCGTGCGGCGCTGGACGTAGCAAAGCTGCGCGACCTGCCGCGCTACGAAGTGCTGCAACCCGAATACAATCTCTATGATCGTGCAAGCTTCGAAGGACCCTTGCGCAACCTGTGCGTCGCAGAAGGCCTGGGCGTCATCACCTACTACAGCCTTGCCAGCGGCTTTCTCACCGGGAAGTACCGCTCCTCCGCGGATCTCGGCAAGAGCGCCCGCGGCAGCGGCGTGAGGAAATATCTCGACGCTCGGGGCGCGCGCATTCTGGACGCTCTCGATGCGGTGGCCGCCCGGCACCGGGCGAGGCCCGCGGAAGTGGCGCTTGCCTGGATAATGGCGCGGCGGGGCGTTACCGCGCCAATCGCCAGCGCCACCAGCCTTGACCAGCTCGAAAGCCTGATCCGTTCGGCGGAATTGCAATTGACCTCCGCCGACATGGACGAACTTAACCAGGCGAGCAGCTGATCCTGCCGGCGTGGCGTTGCCGGCCTATGCCCTTTGTGCCCTCCGCATCCGCCTCTCCAGGGCGCGAAGGGCGAGCGAAAGGCCCACGGTGAGGATCAGGTAGATATAGGCGACGATGGAATAGGTCTCGAAGAACCGGAACGAGCCGGCGGCATAGACCTTGCCCATCTGGGTGATATCGGCGACGCCGAGGACGGAAACCAGGGAGGAATCCTTCACCATGGCCACGAAGTCGTTACCCAGCGGCGGAAGTATGGT
>QGUU01000025.1 GCA_003242525.1 Pseudomonadota bacterium
AGCGGGTTCCGTCCGGCATGGCGCCATGAACATTTGCATCCGTATAGCCGCCCCAGGGATGGAGAACGCCGGCCGTCACCGTGGTGCATATCTCTTTCGCCTCCGGACAGGCCGCGGTCCCTTTGCGGGTAATGATATTGATCACGCCGCCGATGGCGTCCGCCCCATATTGCGCCGAGTGCGGCCCCTTTGCGATCTCGATCCGCTCTATTGCCCCGAGAGGGATGTTTTGCAGCGCGGTTGATCCAGCCGTGGCCGAGCGGACATTGACGCCATCGATCAATACCAATGTCTGGGCGCTGCTCGCGCCACGAAGCCCGAGGCTTGCCGCTGCGCCCATGCCGCCATTGGTTGCGATATTTACCCCGGTGAATGACTTCAGTAGGGACGGCAGGTCGATCGCGGGCGAGCGCGCGATTTCTTCCTCTTCGATCACGGTAATCGAAGAGGTGCTACGTTCCAGCGAAGACTCCCTCCGCAATGGGGTGGTTATGGTTATGCCGTCGAGCACGGTAACGCCTTGGCCTGCCTCCGGTACCTGCTGGGCGCTGGCGGCGCCGGCGAGGATGAGCGTAATTACGCTGGCAACGAAAATCCGCTTCTTCATGTCCATGCTTGCCGATTGTTGCGGGGCGCATTTCCTCGCCCCGGGGTTCACGGAAAACCGCAAGCGGGTAGTGACGGACAGTTGATATGGAAGCAGGATCCACTGCGGTCCCCGGCATGCGGCAACATTCTGTTTTCAGATGTCACCGCTACGGCAGGCCGCGCCTGAACACCCCTCGTGTCCAGACATGGGTGACCGGAACGGCAGGTCTCCTGGCTTCCGGATCATGGCCATCACCCCCCTTCCCAGCCCCTCGGCCAGTGGTGCATGGAGCGCGGCTCACCGGTTACAGTTGCGGGGGCAGCTGCGGATTTGATCTGGCAGATCGCACCGCATTCCCGTTTTAATCAGCCTTGCGGCCGAACCAGTTCCGATTCAGAGGCTTATTCAGCATGCAGGCAGTCGTCAAGCATTGCCCCTGAGACTCAGGAGACAAAGCCTCACTTTCAACAGAACAGGGGAGACGCCTGCCTCCCCGAGCATCGCGAGGCTCGTCAAGCCGAAGATTCGCCGAGTCGCTAGCCGGGAAAGCGCTGTTGCAGTAAAATCATCATTACAGCGATGTTGGGGTCCGGCAGATGTCAAACGTGGAAGCTGCGCGTCCTGAAGATGACATCGTGGCGCGCCGCGAGTGGGAAGGACCGACGCTTGCCAACGGTACGCTGACACCCGAACTGGCCGCCTTCTGCCAGAAGGGGGTCGCCGTTATCCTGGCGACCTGCGCCGGAGGGCGACCGATAGCCGGACGCGGTTTCGCGTCTCGGGTTGACGAAAACGGCACAGTACGCCTCCTGCTCAGGCGGACCGGTCACGCTGCGTTCATTGCTGCGTTGAATAACGGGGCACCGATCGCCGCCACCTTCACGGAACCCACCCAGCACCGCTCGATCCAGATCAAAGGCAAGTTCGCCCGCGAGACCGCCGTAACGATTGCGGACGGCGCTGCGCTGGCCGTCCAGAGCCTGGCATTCAGGGACCGGTTGGTGGCGATAAAGTACACCCAGCTCCTGTCCGACGGCTATTGCTTCGCCGATCCCGAGGACATCCTTGCCTTCGAGTTCACTCCCGACGAGGCTTTCGCGCAGACGCCGGGTCCGAACGCCGGCACCGCGCTGACGCCATGACCAGGTTGACGCTCGACCTGTTGCGTGACTGCCTGGAGGGCGTCGTTCCGGGAGTGATGGCGACCTGCGACGAGGCCGGCAAGCCGAACGTCATGTTCATCAGCCAGGTCCACTATGTCGGCCCGGAGCAAGTGGCACTCTCCTATCAATTCTTCAACAAGACTCGAAGGAATCTTCTCGCAACGGGGCGCGCTTCCGTCGCGATCTTCGATCCGGTCACCTTCGGGGAGTACCGGCTGGAACTCGACTATGAAGAGACCAGGACTTCTGGCCCGCTGTTCGAGACGATGAAGGCCAAGCTCGCGGGCATCGCGTCGCACAGCGGACTCCACGGCGTGTTCCGCCTGCTCGGATCCGATGTGTTCCGCGTCCGCTCGATCGAGACGATCTTCGAACCATCCGCCCCGCCAGCAATGGCCGATCGCAACCTGCTGCCTGCCGTGCGCCGCGTCTGCACAGAGATGGCTGAAAGCCGGGGAATGGGTGAACTCATCGATCGCACTCTCGTCTCCCTGCAGCGGCATTTCGGCATCGAACACGCAATGATCCTGATCCTGGACGAGGAAGGGGGGCGCCTCTACACGGTCGGATCCCTCGGCTACCCGACATCCGGCATCGGGTCGGAGATCGAGGTCGGGGATGGCGTCATCGGCGTCGCTGCCCGCGAATGTGCACCGATCCGAATAGGGCACATGACCGCCGACTACAGCTACGGCGTTGCGATCCGGGACAGGGCGCGCAGCGTCGGCATGAATTGGTCCAAGGCGACCGAGATTCCCTATCCCGGCCTGGCGGCGCCGGAGAGCCAGATCGCCGTGCCGATCATGTGCAGGCAATCCCTGATCGGCGTACTTTTCGCAGAGAGTCCGCAGGCCTTGCGATTCCGCTACGACGACGAAGACGCCCTTTCGCTGGTCGCCGACCGGCTGGCCTTTCTGATGCCTGCAATCGAAGAAGGCGAGGCAGTGCCCCGTCCGTCAGCACCCGCTGGCCATGAGACGGCTCCTGAACTGCAAACTGTCGCCGTTCGCCACTATGAGGCAGATGACAGCGTATTCCTCGACCACGATTACCTGATCAAGGGCGTTGCCGGCGCCATCTTCTGGAAACTCGTCAGGGAGTTCACGCAAACCGGCCGGACAGAATTTACCAACCGCGAACTGCGGCTTGATGCCGGCCTACGGCTACCTGCCTATGCCGAGAATCTCGAGGCCCGCCTGCTTCTGCTCCAGCGACGCCTCAGCGAGCGGGCAAGCCCCATACGCATAGCGAAGATCGGGCGTGGCCGCTTCCGCCTGAACACGTGCTGCATGCTCGTGCTGGAGGAAGTCGGCCGCGGTCAGGGGGGCGGCCCTTAATAAATTTTTACGATTCCGGGCAGGAACAGTTAGCAAGCATCACGGATCGGGTTGAATTAATATTCGCCCGTCGGTTGGAGCCACTCGGCAATACCGACTGAAGTTCCCGCGCGGAGACGCTGCACACCGCCATCCGAGGGACCCCGACACAGACCGGCATGCTCGCCTCGGCGCATCAGGCGCCTCGATCCCGCCCTGTCGCGCGTCCCATCGCCTCGGTCACGCAACGCCAACACAGACCGGGAACACGAAAGCAGGACCAGAACGATCCGGCATTCCGCCGGACTCAATGATCGTGGCGCGTCTCCCGGCGGCGCGCGCCCGGATTCCTGCACCGTCGCCGAAACCATAGCTGGAGATCATCAATGAAAATGACCGTCATCAAATGTCTCATACCGCTTGTTGCTCTTTCGACATCCGTCGTGCTTGCGCATGCCGACTCGGTAGAGATCGAGGCCCGCATCGACGCGTCGTCGACGCCGCAACCCGGCGAACCGTCGCTCGCCGAAATCCGAGCCGCCACCGAACGTTTCCGCGATGTCAATCAGGCGCTGGCGGAGGGCTACATGCGGGATCCGGGAAATATATGCGACGACGCTGAAATGATGGGGAAGCCCGCGAGCCTTGGCACGATGGGCGTGCATTACGTTCGGCCCGACCTGCTGGGCATCAGCGCTCCGCCGAACCCTCGCGTGGATGGTGTCGGCACGCATACCGATTTCACCAAGCCGGGCGTGCTGATCTACGAACCGCAGGCGGACGGTTCCATGGCACTCGTCGCGGTTGAGAACCTCGTTTTCCTGAAGGCCTGGGAGGCAGCAGGCAATCAGGAGCCGCCGTCATTCCACGGTGTTGCCTGGGACAAGATGGTGGACGATCCCGCCACGAATGTCGACGAAGCCCATAATTTCGAGCCGCATTACGACCGGCATGTCTGGCTCTACCGCGAAAATCCAAATGGCGTCTTCGCCCAGTACAATCCGCAGGTGAGCTGCGCGCATCACGTCGGCGGCACCCATAGCCACGACAGCAAGTCCTGATCTCATCCTTGATTGGGCGGCGGAACTTCCGAGCGCCGCCGCCTTCTATTGATAAGTTCAATCTCGAAGACGGAAAGCAGTCATGATCCGCACTCTCTACCGAGCAAGTCTTGCAGCGGCGACACTCGCCCTGCTTGCGCCGCCGGCCTTCGCGCACGTTACCCTTGAGTCCCAGGAAGCCGTGATTGGCTCAGAATACAAGGCGGTGCTCAAGATCCCTCACGGCTGCGGCGAGGAGGCGACCAGTGTGGTCCGCGTGCAGATCCCCGAGGGGTTCTTCAACGCCAAACCCCAGCCAAAGGCCGGCTGGATACTCGAAACGATCACAGGTCCCTACGAGAAGGCCTATGACAATCACGGCACTGTCGTAACCGAGGGTGTCAGGGAAATAATCTGGTCGGGCGGCAATCTGCCGAGTGGCTGGTACGAGGAATTCGTGTTCCGGGGCACGTTCGCGGATTCGCTGGCAGAAGGTGACTTCGTGTTCCCGACGGTGCAGGAGTGCGCGAGCGGAGAGGAGGCCTGGATCGAGATTGACGCCGGTGAGGACGCAAGGCGACCCGCACCGCGCGTGAGGCTGGTGCCGCGAGACGTCGGCCAGTGAGCGATCGCTTTGCGGGGAAGGGCGATGAGGGGGGCACTTTGCAAGGTCCATGCCTGGCTGGCGGCGATCTGGATTCTGTTGTCCTGCCTGGCGCCGGCTGCCACGGCCCATTCTGCCCTCATATCCGTTGTGCCGCCAGACGGTGCATTACTCAAGGAAGCTCCGACCCAGGTCGTTCTAACCTTTAACGAGCCAGTCCAACCGCTCGCCGTGACGCTGGCAGGGTCCGACGGTAGCCGGCGAGACCTGCTGGACGCGAGCAGGGGCGGTATTAACCTGGTCGTGAACCTTCCCGACGATCTATCCCGGGGAACCTTCCTGGTGTCCTGGCGAGCTGTCTCCGGGGACGGGCATGCGATCGCAGGGGCGGCCAGCTTTTCCGTGGGCGTCGCGTCGGGCGGCATGCCGTCCGGCGCAGTTCAGGGCGATACGAAAGTCTCCGTCGCCCTGTGGGTCGCGAAGCTTGCCCTCTATGTTGGCCTGTTCTTCGGCGTGGGGATTGCGGCCTTTGCCGCGTTGGTTGCGCCGGTGCAGCCGCCCGTCGGCCGACTGGCCGTGGCGGCCATGCTGCTGGGGTTTGCTGCCGCGCCGATATCGCTGGTGTTGGACGGGATGGATGCGCTCGGACTCGGCTTCGAACGCGCTCTGGATGCCAATGCCTGGGCGGCAGGGTTTTCGACTCCCTTCAGTCTCACGGTGGCTGCCTGTCTTGCCGCGCTGATGCTCGCCGGCTTCAGTCTGGCGCTCGGCGGCGCGATATCAAAGGTACTTGCGATCGCGGGCCTGCTCGTGGTTTCCGTTTCGCTGACGCTGAGCGGGCACGCCGCCGCTGCCGAACCGCAATGGATCACGCGCCCCGCGCTGTGTCTCCATGTCCTGGGGATCGTCTTCTGGATCGGCTCCTTGCCGCCGCTTTTGGCGCTGCTGGGCAGCAGTCCCTGTGAACTTGCGGCGCCACTTGCCCGGTTCTCGACAATTGCACCCTATCCGGTAGCGGCGATCCTGGTTTCCGGTACCGTCCTTGCTGTAATTCAGCTCGGCCCGCAGCCTATATTCTGGCTTTCGGTCTATGGGGCCATCCTTTCGTGCAAGCTCATACTGGTAGCCGTCCTTCTTGGGCTGGCGGCCTGGAATCGCTTTGGCCTCACCCGCCCGGTCCTTGCAGGCAATGTCAGGGCCATTACTCTCTTGCGTCGCAGCATGAGATTGGAAGTGGCCCTGTTCCTCGCTGTCCTTGCACTGGTCGCCGGATGGCGCTTTGCACCGCCTCCGCGGGCCATGGCCGAGGCACCGCACGCGCGTGTCGAACTGCGCCTGCACGGCGACGCACTGACAGCCGAAGTTTCCTTGGCCCCCGGCCGCATCGGGGTGAACTCAATCTCTGTCGTCCTAATGGACGGCAGACGAGATCTGGTCGTTCCGCAAGAGATGACAGCCATCATCTCATCGCCTGAGCTGGGGATAGGGCCGATGCGCCGGCCGCTCGCGCCGAGTGGAGCCGGCTTCTGGCAAGGCTCGGATATAGCAGTTCCACTCGCTGGCCCCTGGCTGGTGGAACTTGAGGTGCGTCCCAGCCGATTTGAACTCGTTCGGCTCTCCGGCAGCTTCAACATTCCTTGATCGAAGTGGAGAAGGGTATTTCCCGCCCCAGCAAAGGCCGCACTGGCGGCTGCGAAGAATAATGTTGACGCCGTTTGTTAGGAGTCCTATCCATTCTTTATGGATCACGCTCCTGTTCCCGACTCGATCACGACCCGGCTCATTGAAGGTTTCGAGCGCATTGCATTGGTGCTTCGTGCCGAACTCTGGGCCGCCTGCGGTGCGGCCGGAGTCAATCCGGCACAGGCCCAGGTGCTGGCCCTGCTTTCGGGGCGTCGCGACGGACTGCGCGCCAGGGAGATCGCCGAGCATATGGCCGTGGCCCCGCCAACCATCGCCGACACTCTCGCAGCGCTGGATCGCAAGGGGCTGGTTGTTCGCGCGCCCGACCCTGCCGATGCCAGGGCGTCCCGGGTGAGGGTGACGGAAGAGGGACGAAGGGTCGGCGGGCTTGTTGCCCAAGCCTCATCACAGGTCCGTGCCGCGGTCGCCGCGCTGACGCCGACCGAACAGGCGGACCTGATGCTGGCGCAAATCAAGATCATCCACGCTTTGCAGCAGGCCGGCGCCATTCCGGTTCAGCGCATGTGCGTCAGCTGCCGCCATTTCCGGCCAAACGCCCATCCCGGCGAGGCCCAACCCCATCATTGCGCCTTCGTGAACGCCCCAATCGGCGGCCGGGATATCCGGCTCGATTGCGGCGAGCATGAAGCGGCCGATCCGGCCGTCCGGTCTGCCAACTGGACGGCGTTCCAAGCGGAGCGGCCGCCCCTCCAAGCAAAACCATGACCAGAGGAAGGAGAAGCACTATGAAATGTTGCGGTCTGAGAGGCGTGGCCGTTGCAGCGTTGGCCCTATCTTGCCTTGGCGCCGGCGCGTCGGCGCATGAGATCAAGGCCACCGCGGACGAGGCGATAAACGCGTCGTTCGACATTGTGCAGACAAGCATCACCACGGATGGTGCACAGGCCGTATTTCGGACGCAGGTTCGCGCTGCGGCGGGCGCCTTGAAGCCGCAGGCGACAGGCAAGTTCGAGGGATCGGAAGTCTATGCCTATGTATGGCCGACTTCGCTCAATTCGGCCGATGTAGGCTTCGAGGCGGACCAGGGGATTGTGGCCCTTGCCGCGACGTTCCACCCGGATTTCGACGACGCATCGAAGAGGGCCAGCAATCCCACCAACCGCGACCGGTGGCATGCGCACTGGGTAGTGCTCAATGAAGACGTGGCCTGCCCGGGCGGCCTCAAGGTCAAGGACATCCCGCCAGGCACGACGCCAAGGCTGCCGCCGGATTGGCCCGGCGCGCCGATCCTGATCGACAGCCCGGAATATCAGACCGACCTGACAGACGCCGTGGTCGAAGTGCATGTGCCGCTTGACCAGATCGGCGCGCTGGCGAATGCGCGCTTCGACGGGGTGACGGCAGGTCTCAAGATCAACGCCAACCTTCATGCGCCGCTGCTATGCGTGCAGAACGTATTCAAAGTCGCCTCGGGCAATCTGAGCCTGCCCGGCCGCGTGGTTCCGGCGCGCTGAGGCGTGTCCGAACGAAAGGCGGCCCGACGACTGCCATCGCCGGACCGCCCCATGATCCCCTCCAAGCAGAGAAGGAGACAAGCATTATGGCACGTGTGAACCTCGTTGATCCAGCCTCCGCAAACGCAGCGGTAAAGCCGGCCTTCGACCAGATCAAAGGCGCCTTTGGTGTCGTCCCGAACATGTTCAGGGCGGTGGCGAACTCTCCCGCCGCTCTCGACAGCATGTGGGGCTCGTTCCGAGCGCTGGGCACCGGCAGGATCGGGGCTAAACTCGGCGAGCAGATTGCAGTTGCCATCGCCGATCGCAATGGCTGCAACTACTGTCTCGCCGCGCATACCCTGCTCGGCCAGAAGGCCGGTGCAAGCGCCGCCGAGATGGCTGAAGCGCAGGCCGGGCGCTCTGCCGACCCGAGGACGGCAGCTGCGCTGTCCTTCGCACTCAAGATCATCGAGAACCGAGCGGACGTGACTGTCTCCGATGTGCAGGCCCTGCGTGCGGCCGGTTTCGACGACGGTGAGATCGTCGAGATCCTTGCGCATGTCGCGCTGAACCTGTTCACCAACTACGTGAATGTCGCCCTGAACGTGGCCGTGGACTTCCCCGCCATCAAGCTCAGCCGCGCCGCCTGACCAACGGGCCGGACGCTGGTGGTGCTATGCGTTCGGCCCATATGCCTGCATCCAGACGAGGTTTGGACATGACTGCTATCGCGCCAGAACTTGCCGTCTCCCAATGGTTCAACTCGCCCCGGCCGCTTTCGCTTGCCGCGTTGCGCGGGAAGGTCATCGTCCTGCACGCTTTCCAGATGCTCTGTCCCGGCTGCGTCGCCCACGCGCTGCCGCAGGCGGAGCGACTGCACCGCCTGTTCAATCACCGCTCGGACGTTGCGGTTGTCGGCCTGCACACAGTATTCGAACATCATGCGGCGATGACGCCGGTGTCGTTGGAGGCCTTCATTCACGAGTACCGGTTGACCTTCCCGATCGGCGTTGACGAAGCGAGCAATGGGAACCCCATTCCTGTCACCATGCGTCGCTTTGGGATGCGCGGTACGCCCACGACGATCATCATCGATCAGGCCGGATGCATTGTTGAACACGCCTTTGGCAAGGTCGACGATCTCGCTTTGGGCGTACTGATCGGGTCGCTCACCGCAAGGGCGGCGACGTCCAAGGTGCCGGAGTCGGCCGCGGATTGCGCCGATGGCGTTTGTCCCGCGCCAGCCGGGAACGCCGCCTGATGGTCCCACTCAAACCCACCGTGCTGATTGGTAGTGTCGCGTCCCTTGGGCCCGGTGGACCGCCGAGCGGCATCGCCAAGCGCCCCATTGTCGGCCAGTGGCAGATCGCGCGGGAGGGGCTGGTAGGCGATGCCCAGGGGGATCGCAGGCATCATGGGGGACCGGAGAAGGCGATCCATCAATATCCTTTCGAGCATTATGCGGCATGGTCTGCCGAAATTGGTGCGCATCCGGTGCTGACAGCGCCCGGCGCCTTCGGCGAAAACCTGTCTGCCACGGGCTGGACGGAGGAAAATGTCTGCGTCGGCGACATAGCCCGTTTCGGCAACGCGCTACTGCAGGTCGCGCAGGGTCGTCAGCCGTGCTTCAAGCTCAATCTGCGGTTCGGCCGCAAAGGCATGGCGCGCGACGTGCAGCGCACCGGCCGCACAGGCTGGTACTGGCGCGTGCTGGAGGAAGGAACGGCGGACGAAGGCGACACGCTCACCATCGTTGAGCGGCCGCGACCGGAATGGCCGATCAGCCGCTTGGTCAGGCTGCTTTACCGCGACACCCGAAAGCAGGACGAGCTTGTTCTCATGGCCAATCTGACCGAGCTCGCCGAAGGCTGGCGTGCGCTCGCTCGTCGGCGGCTGGAGAGCGGCTTGGTCGAAGATTGGACCAAGCGCCTGGATGGCCCGCCCTCGCGGGCGACTGGTCATTTCGCTGGAGACGGCTAATTGCGTAGCCCGACGGTATATTGAGGATAACCCCGGAGCTCGCTGGGCGAATATCCGAACCGCTTCTTGAATGCGCGATTGAAGTGCGAAATGTCATTGAAGCCGGAGCTCAAGGCGATCTCGCTGATTGATCGGTAGGACTGGCGTATGTCCGATAAAGACGCGTGTATCGCAGACAGCCGCAACTCATGCAGAAATTTTGAAAAGGTTATTCCGTCCCTGGAGAACAGGCGCTGAATGTAGCGCGGATGAAATTTAAACTTCTTGCATACTTCATCTATGGAAAAGCCCGGATCATGAAAACGGAGGCGTATGTAGTTCTTGATCTCGATGAGGGTGGCAGCCTTCAGGCCTCCTTCGTAAGGCGTTCTGTCATGATCCCTCGCGAGGACGCTGATGAACAGGTCCTTGATGTGGGACGCAGCAAGTCGTCTCATATCCTGGTGGAATGCCTGCTCACTGGCGGTCAGGGTGCGGATGTAAGACAGAAGCAATCCAAGCACCGGGTCTCCGGCAGGAATACGGCTCAAGACCGATTGTTCCGGCCCGGCAATGAATGGCAGCAATGCACTCCGGCTGACAAGCACGCAATGAAATTGCCCACTCGCATTCGATTCCAAGATGGAGGGTTCGCTGGTCAGCATGAACGTGGCGTCGCCCGGCGCAAGCATCAATTCCTTGCCGCGCTGCGCCGTCGCTACCGGGCAGGTACTGACGACGAGGCCAATGTAGTCCTTACCGTCCTTCGTCAGCGCCGCCGAACGTAGCAGGCGCAGGGACGATACATCCGTGCTGAGAATGTGCAGGTCATGGGTGGATCGAACGATGACATCGGCGCTGAAGGGGGATTCGCCAACGGGCTCCACCTCAGCCCCAAAGACCTGTTTTCCCCAGTAGTCCCGCCAGGCGGGAATACGATCCTTTATGTCGAGGTTGTCCGTCGAAAAGCAGACAGGAGTGAAATCCCCCATACGATGTCCCCTTGCTTCTTCAGGGTGAGTTCTGTGGGCACAGTCTCCGTCTCGATCAGCTTTGGATTTCTAGATGTTGTCAAGTGCCGACAAGGCGTGGTCGCCAGAGTCCAAGCAAGATCGCGAATTCCAGGTTAGCATATCGCGAAACATGTCATGTTTCCAATGAGGAACCAACTATAGAAGATGTCAAACCAGACCAAGGGCTTTGCGGAACTGTGAGGTGAGATGCAATGTGGTCCAAACTTCTCACGCCGGTTCTCACCGCTATTTCCATATGGTTGGTTGCTACTGCGGCGCTCGCATTTCCTTTAACTGCCACTTCTATCGGTCGCCTTGAGGGTAACGTCGCACGAGCCGATCTACCTGTAGTCGAAGTCAACGAACGCATATTGATACGGCGGCCGGCCGGTGCTTCCAATCAAAAGCAGCGCATGACATCCCCAAGGCCTGCCCCGCAAGCGCTGCAGCGGTCGACCGGAAGCAAGGCAGTACCGCGTCAGCCATTGCTGAATACGCAGAGAAATCTTTCGCCTGGCGTCAACCAGCGCAAAAACCCCATATCCACTGCGAAACGCCCGGGCACCCGCTCCGACACGGCAGGCAAGACGACTTCGAAAAATACTGCAGCAGAGCTTTTGCGTGACATCATTCGTGGCAAGCCCACGGCATCAAAGCCTGCCGGCCGAAACGCGGAGAAGAGCAAACAGGCGCCACCGGCACGATCGCCGAAGCGAGAGGCAATAGGACGGAAGCCGCCCCAGCCCACGAAGATCGACAAAGCCTCTGGACGTGCCGATAAAGCAGTCTCGCCTGGAGTGGTTACGACAAAAGCTCCGGTTCCGCTGCCACGGCCCTCCACCGAGGCTGGGGACCGGGTGCTGCCGGAGCTTGCCGAAAGGGGAGCGTCGTCTGAGGAGTCCGCTGGATCAGAAACGAACCAACGGGCTGGCGACCGGGCGGATGCGGCATCGGGGGCAGCGCAATCGTCCGCAAAGGACGGGCAGGGGCAGGCAGACAGGGTGGCCGGCGATCAACAGCAGGAGACTTCCGGAGACAAGACACAGAGCCGAAGCGCCACAGAGAATCCCCGCGCCGCCCTTGTTGGTGATATGGCGGCGATGGGCATAGGCGACGACATCCAGAAGGCAGCGCTGGAAATATTCGCCAAGGACCCGACCGAGAAAGGCCGGGAAGAGGCGACGAGCGTGGCCGTCGCAGCCCAATACGGCATTCCCCTTGATGCTGCGAAAAAGGCGTGGAGCAAGGCGGAGGGCAAGCCGCTGACTGCGGATAAGCTCATTGACCTGATCGGTACGACCGCTCTTCTCGGCGATCTGGATTCTGTCGAAAGGATGAAGGACGACGCTTATTGGGATCGGGTTGCGGAAAAGGGTGTGGATCAGGTCATCAAGGACTCCATCCGTGAGGTGTTCGAAATCCCTGACAAGGCCATCGAGGATCCTCAACTGTCGGCGTCCGATATAATTAGCCTTATTGGCAAGACTGCAAGTGTAGGGGACCTCGATGCTGTCGACAGGATGAAGGATGAGGCCTATTGGGACCGCGTCAAGGAAAAGGGACTGGATCAGGCCGTCAAGGATTCAATCGGCCTTACGCAGGGACTTCCCCAAGAGCTAGTGGAAGACGGCGATATCAGCCCATCCGAATTGCTGGACATTGCCGCCAAAATCCAGGGTGCGAAAGCAAAGCCTGACCAAGAGCTGGTCCGGGGTGCCCCTGTTGGCATGGTCCAGGGGGATGCTCCGCAGGATACGCCGAACGAAGGGGCTAATGCTCCGAACAAAGGACCGCAAGACGACATAGATCTCTCCAATGCAGTGCGCGGCGGGGCCTTGGTGCAAGACGAGGGAGA
>QGUU01000429.1 GCA_003242525.1 Pseudomonadota bacterium
ACATAGAGCGCGGCAAGCAGCCATAGGGCCAGAATTACGGCTACGAGCGCAATGGCCGTCAGCATTCCGTTCCTCTCCTCACCGGGACCTATCCCGCAGCGTTTCCGTCGTCAGCAAACTGATCGGAACCATCCCTATCGGGTGGCAGACCCCTTTTCCCGGTACGGCTTCTTTCGGCCGTTGCTGCCGGCAGGGTAACGGAAGACAGGACGAGGTCAATCGAGTAATGAAAGCATTTATTCAGGCAGCCGGTAGCGCAGGAACCGGCCGCGGCGCACATCGAAAATCAGGCCCGTCTCCTGAAGGTCGGGGCTCGCCAGCGGCAGGATCTTTTCGGCCACCTCGGAAGGATGGGGCAGCGTGGTCGGGTCTTCCCCCGGCATGGCCTGCGCCCGCATGGCGGTGCGGGTGGCGCCGGGGTTCACCGCGTTGACGCGGAGCGGCATATTCTTTGTCTCGTCCGCCCAAGAGCGCACCAGCGCCTCCACCGCAGCCTTGGATGCGGCATACGGCCCCCAGAAGGCACGTGCCGAGTGAGCGGCACCCGACGACATGACGATCGCGCGCCCCGCATCGGACGCCCTCAGCAGCGGATCGACAGAGCGGATGAGCCGCCAGACGGAGATAACATTGATCTCCATCACTTTTTCGAAAACCCTGGCCTCGACATGCCCGATAGGGGAAATCACGCCCAGAATGCCGGCATTGGCGACCATGATGTCGAGCTTGCCCCACCGCTCGTGAATGGCGCCACCCAGCCGGTCGATACCTGCCATGTCGGCGAGATCGAGCGGAACCAGCGTGGCCTCGCCGCCTAGGGCCTTGATTTCGTCATCCAGCTCCTCCAGCCCGCCCACGGTACGCGCGACGGCGATGACGTGAGCTCCGGCGGCGGCCAGTCCTTTGGCGAGGAAATAGCCGATGCCGCGGGAAGCTCCGGTAACGAGTGCAATGCGGCCGGCAAGATCAGGCATAGCAGGCATAATATCCTTCAGACTTGGCTTCGTCGCGGCGGTGATAGTATGAAACGCGCTGCGGCGAAACCC
Source organism: Pseudomonadota bacterium (assembly GCA_003242525.1). Lineage (GTDB taxonomy): Bacteria > Pseudomonadota > Alphaproteobacteria > Rhizobiales > Rhizobiaceae > Mesorhizobium. Next base: position 1,047 of record QGUU01000429.1, read on the forward strand.
GTTTCGCCTATCAGTCGCGGAGCGGTCAACTGCCAGCTTCCGCGGCGCGGGGACGGCCCCGCGCATTTCCCCTCCAGATGAGGACGGCCTCATCGGCTCTGATTGGAGACTGGCATGGCGTGGATTGCCTTGTTTGCCGCAGGTCTGTTCGAGGTCGGCTGGGCGGTCGGGCTGAAATATACGGACGGCTTCACCCGCCCATGGCCGACCCTGGCCACCGTGGCCTCAATGGTCATCAGCCTGGGGCTGCTCGGGGTAGCGCTCAAGTCCCTGCCGCTCGGCACGGCCTATGCCGTGTGGACGGGCATAGGAACGCTCGGCACCGTGGTGCTCGGTATTCTGCTGTTCGGCGAATCGGCGGAGGTTCTTCGCCTCGCCTGCATCGGGCTCATCCTGGCGGGAATCGTGGGCCTGAAGCTGATTACGCCGTAAGGCCCGTCACTGTCCTCCTGCCAGCAGCGAGAGCTGGCGCACATTGTCGCTTCCATGCCTGTCGGTGAGCTGCGTGGGATATTCGGCGGTGAAACAGGCATAGCAGAACTGCGGGGCGTCCCCGTTGCGTCCGGCTTCTCCGACCGCCCGGTAAAGGCCATCGATCGACAGGAATCCAAGAGAGTCGACCCGGATGAACTCGGCCATCTCCTCGATCGACATGCGCGAGGCGAGGAGCTTGGCGGTGGAGGGTGTGTCCACGCCGTAGAAGCAGGAGGCCCGCGTGGGCGGAGAGGCGATCCGCATGTGGACCTCCTTGGCGCCGGCGTCGCGCACCATCTGGACGATCTTCTGGCTGGTCGTGCCGCGCACGATGGAGTCGTCCACCAGCACCACCCGCTTACCCTCAATCGAGCGGCGGTTGGCGTTGTGCTTCAGCTTCACGCCCATATGGCGGATGGAATAGGGCGGCTGGATGAAGGGGCGGCCCACATAATGGGTGCGGGTGATGCCGAGTTCGAAGGGAAACCCAGCGGCCTGGGCAAAGCCGATGGCCGCCGGGGTGCCGGAATCCGGCACGGGCACCACGATATCCGCCTCCACCGGATTCTCGCGCGCAAGCTCAGCGCCAATCCTTTTGCGCACCTCGTAGACATTGCGGCCCTCCACTGAGGAGTCAGGCCGGGCGAAATAGATATACTCGAAGATGCAGAAGCGCGGGCGTTGAGGCTCGAAGGGGAAGAAGCTTTCGATACCTTCCTCCGTCACCACGATCATCTCGCCGGGTGCCACGTCGCGGACGAAGCGCGCACCGATAATGTCGAGCGCGCAGGTCTCCGAGGCGAAGATATAGGCCCCGTCGAGATCTCCCAGCACCAGCGGGCGGATGCCGAGCGGGTCGCGGCAGCCAATCATCTTCTTCGAGGTGAGCGCGACGAGAGAGAAGGCCCCTTCCAGCTGGCGCACTGCATCGATGAAGCGGGCGTTGAGATGGGTTTCCTTGCTGGTCGCCACCAGATGCAGGATGGTCTCCGTGTCGGAGGTGGAAGAAAAGATCGCGCCGTCCTTCTGAAGACGCCGCTGCACCGTCATGGCATTGGTGATGTTGCCGTTGTGCGCGATGGCAAACCCGCCTTCGGCAAGCTCGGCGAAAAAGGGCTGCACGTTGCGCAGGCCGGAGCCGCCGGTGGTCGAATAGCGCGTGTGCCCAATGGCGCGCGCACCCTTCAGCCTCTCCAGAACGGCAGGCTTGGTGAAGGTGTCGCCTATCAGCCCGATATGGCGCTCGACGTGAAACTGGCTGCCGTCGAAGGAGACAATACCCGCAGCCTCCTGGCCGCGGTGCTGCAGCGCATGAAGGCCGAGCGTGGCGATCGCTGCCGCGTCCTGGCGTCCGAAGATGCCGAATACGCCGCATTCGTCATGGAAATGATCGTCGGCTTCGCCTGAGGGAGGCAGATTGTCGTCTGTCGCCATAATGGCCGCGCCTCGTGTCTGTCGCTTGCTTGCGTCTCGCGGCCCTTGAGCCGCGTCAGTTGCCCGTCTCGACCTCTTGCGCTGAATCGGGTGTCAGACGGTCAAGGAT
>QGUU01000430.1 GCA_003242525.1 Pseudomonadota bacterium
CAGATAGATCTTGTGCGTTTCAAGTGCCTCGCGAGGACCCACCACTACCCGGGCATGCTCCGCGTCGAGGTGGACTACGTAACGCGGTTCTCCAGAAGCCACGCCGATGCCCCGGCGCTGACCAATCGTGTAGCGCAATATTCCTTCGTGACGGCCCAGCACGCGGCCATCTATATGCACGATGTCGCCGGGATTGGCCGCCGCCGGCCTCAGCTTGGCGATGATGTCGGAATATCGGCCCTGTGGCACGAAGCAGATGTCCTGGCTGTCATGCTTTTCCGCCACTGTCAGGCCCATCTGCGCCGCAATGGCCCGCACGCGCGGCTTTGGCAGGTGGCCGAGCGGAAAGCGCAGGTAGTCGATCTGTTCCTGCGTGGTCGCGAACAGGAAGTAACTCTGATCGCGATCCGTATCGACTGGCCGGTAAAGCGCCCTGTGGGCGCCGTTTGCCTTGGAGCGAATGTAATGGCCGGTGGCAAGCGCGTCGGCACCAAGCTCGCGTGCGGTGGCCAAAAGGTCGGCAAACTTGACGGTCTGATTGCAGGAAACACAGGGGATCGGCGTCTCGCCGATAGCATAGCTTTCCGCGAAGGGATCGATCACGGCCTTGCGGAAGCGCTCCTCGTAATCGAGCACATAGTGCGGGATGCCCAAAGCTTCCGCGACCCTGCGCGCGTCATCGATGTCCTGTCCGGCGCAGCATGAACCAATGCGGCGCGTGGCCGCGCCATGGTCATAGAGCTGCAGCGTCACGCCTACGACATCGTAGCCCTCGTGCTTGAGCAGGCCTGCGACCACGGAGGAGTCCACGCCGCCCGACATGGCGACGACAACGCGCGTTTGCGCGGGAGGGGCGGGCAGGTCCAGGCTGTTCATCGGTGTTGCGTTCCAGGTCAGCGGCCGGCGCTGTGAGGGGGCGTCGTTATATCGAATATAGGACAGGCTTTCAGGCGATGCCAGCATTGGCCGGCGCCCGATACCCTGCGATGGAGATGGGCTGCATTTGTGTCAAATGTTCGAGCGCCACATAACGCAACGTTCATGAAGCTTACCTATCGATTAGGAACTGCTTAGGCAAATTTTAAAGCTGCAGCAGTAACGTGTCGGTGATTGGGTCTGTGAGTTTCAGTAGAGAGTACGATGACCGATCTGGTTAGACCGCGTGTCAAATATGTAATTGGGCCAGATGGCAGTCCGCTTACGATTGCCGATCTGCCACCTTCCAATACCCGGCGCTGGGTCATTCGGCGCAAGGCAGAAGTAGTTGCCGCGGTGCGCGGCGGATTGCTCAGCCTCGAAGAAGCCTGCCAGCGCTACAAGCTCACGACCGAGGAGTTTCTTTCCTGGCAAGCGTCGATCGATGAATATGGTCTCGCAGGTTTGCGGACCACGCGCATTCAGCAATACCGCCACTAGGCGTTCTTCAACAGCAAGCAACCCGATCGGCAAAAAGGGCGCACATCGTTGCGCCTTTTTTCTTGGGCTTTCCAGTGTCTGGACGCTGGCTTTGGGCAGGATACGTGAGATCGCTGCCGCGGCTGCTGAGGCTGGAATAGGGGCCGGTTGGGGGCGTTGGGAAATTCGACCGGCACCCAGGACAAGCGGAGTGGTTTCGCACCCGTCGAGCCCGGGCTGACAAGGATTTTCGGCAGAAGGCGGGCCTGGATCTCGCAGGCTTGGGTCTTGAGGCAGGCCGGAGGCGTCAGCCAATCATGGCGCTGCGGCTACCGACCTCTTCCCGGACTTTCGTGTCGCGCGATTCCAGCATTTCAGCCTTCGAAAGCTCCGCTTCAGCTTCAGCAAGTAGAGTTTCTGCCACACTGCGCTGCTGGACGAGGTCTGCCTGGGAGTTCCTGAGATTGTCCCTTCTCTGGCGAGCAGCCTTCGCAAAGGTCGGGTAAGCGAAATGATTGACGTCGGTGATGCCGGCCTTCTTTTCCTCGGCGGCGATCTGAAGGTCGAGCTCGGTGGCCATGCGCTCGAATTCGGCAATCATCATGTCCAGTTGCAGAAGCTGCCGACGCTTTTCATTTACCTGAAACTGCTTCACGCGGACGAGGTTTTCACGTGATTTCATAACTCGATACTCCAGCGAACGCGTATCTGCACACATCCCAATCTGGCTGAGCCAGGCTTGCCCCGAATCCCGTCCCACCAATTAGGAAACGATTCCCTAAAGTTTTTTACCGGCGGTAACCATTCGTTTACGGGCATTGTTAATCATAAGGGGGAGGACTTAAGGGCGAGTAAAAATGCCCCCTTCAAATCGAACTGTGGAGACGATTCCCATGAATCGCTTAGCGGCAGTTTTTAAAGTTGTGAGTTAAAGGCCTGAGCGAGTGATTCATCATTCGATTCAAGCAAGTGTGGAAAGAGGTTAAAAAATCTGGTACTGCAGGGTGAGCGGAATCAGTTTTTGTTAACCATTCAGTGGCAGCTTCTGGTTAGGCAAGCACTGCCGCGACCCGGACGGGGCATGAGATGGTCCGGCGGCAGAAAAGGGGAATGAGATGCGCGTTCTGCTGATAGAAGACGACAGTGCAACCGCACAGAGCATCGAGCTGATGCTGAAGTCCGAAAGCTTCAATGTCTACACGACCGATCTCGGCGAGGAGGGCGTGGACCTTGGAAAGCTCTACGACTACGACATCATTCTTCTTGATCTCAACCTGCCGGATATGTCCGGATACGAGGTGCTGCGGACGCTGCGTCTTTCCAAGGTAAAGACGCCGATTCTGATCCTTTCCGGCATGGCCGGAATCGAGGACAAGGTGCGGGGCCTGGGCTTCGGCGCCGACGATTACATGACCAAGCCGTTCCACAAGGACGAACTGGTTGCCCGCATCCACGCCATTGTTCGCCGTTCGAAGGGGCATGCCCAGTCGGTCATCACGACAGGCGATCTGGTCGTGAACCTGGATGCCAAGACGGTGGAAGTCGGCGGCCAGCGCGTCCACCTGACCGGCAAGGAATACCAGATGCTCGAACTGCTTTCGTTGCGGAAGGGCACCACGCTGACCAAGGAAATGTTCCTGAACCATCTCTATGGCGGCATGGAC
>QGUU01000026.1 GCA_003242525.1 Pseudomonadota bacterium
TATAAAAAACATGGCCTCCGGTGAGACCACGAAAGGCAAGCCGGCCAACCGAAGATCCACCAACAGCGAGAGGTAAAGCTCGCGCTCTATGTCGGCGCCGTCCTCGATGTAGAGGCGGTTGACCTGCTTGCCGGCGGGCCCGGTCTGCTTGGTCACCAGCGTGTTGCCAAGCATTTCATTGACGTTGGCGACCACCTCGGCAACGGACTTCGCCAGACGCACGCCGCCCTTGGCGTCGGGCCCGAGTTCCTTGAACTTGCCCTTGCCGCGGCCGCCGGCGTGGATCTGGCTCTTTACCACATAAAGGGGACCAGGCAGCTGCTTCGCCGCGGCTTCCGCTTCTTCCTTGTTCATGATGGCGACGCCGTCGGCCACTGGCAGCCCGTAGCCCTTGAGCACCTGCTTGGCCTGATATTCGTGTATGTTCATGACTGTCGCCCTCTGCTGGCCCCGGAACTGCGCTTACTTCTTGCCGAGTTGCGGCGCGATGCCGATGCAGGCCTCGGTCAGGCTCTGCACCGCGGCTACCGACTTGTCGAACATCTTCTGTTCGGCCTTGTTGAAATCGAGCTCCAGGACCCGCTCCACGCCGCCGGCCCCGATCACGACCGGGACGCCGACATAGGTGTCCTTCACGCCATACTGGCCACTAAGATAGGCCGCGCAGGGCAGCACCCTCTTCTTGTCCTTCAGATAGCTCTCGGCCATGGCAACGGCGGACGAAGCCGGCGCGTAGTAGGCGGAACCGGTCTTCAGCAGGCCGACGATCTCGCCGCCCCCCTTGCGGGTGCGCTCGACAATGGCGTCGAGCCTCTCTTTCGACGTCCAGCCCATCTTGACCAGATCGGGCAGCGGAATGCCGGCGACGGTCGAGTAGCGCACCATCGGAACCATGTCGTCGCCGTGCCCGCCGAGCGTCAGGGCCGACACGTCCTCGACCGAGACCTTGAACTCTTCAGCCAGGAAGTAGCGGAAGCGAGCAGAGTCGAGCACCCCGGCCATGCCGACCACATGGGTGTGGGGCAGGCCGGAGAATTTCTGCAGCGCCCACACCATCGCATCGAGCGGATTGGTGATGCAGATGACGAAGGACTTCGGTGCATATTTGCGGATGCCTGCCCCAACCTGCTCCATCACCTTGAGGTTGATGCCAAGGAGATCGTCGCGGCTCATGCCCGGCTTGCGCGGCACGCCTGCGGTGACGATGCAGACATCCGCCCCCTCGATGCCAGCATAGTCGTTGACGCCGGCATAATGGGCGTCAAAACCTTCGACCGGAGAGGATTCGGCGATGTCGAGGCCCTTGCCCTGGGGCAGACCCTCGGCGATGTCGAACAGAACGACGTCACCGAGCTCCTTCAGGCCAATCAGGTGGGCGAGCGTGCCGCCGATCATGCCAGAGCCGATAAGCGCTATCTTCTTGCGTGCCATGTCAGGATGGTTTCCCCTGGAAAACGGCGCCGGAGTGACGCCAGCGAAAGACCGGAGCGGCGCTGCCGCGAATTTTCGTCGCAGCCATAGCCCCAAGCAGGCAAAAATTCAAACGGTTATTTCGCGCCCATTTATTTCAATCGGTTAGACCCTTTTTGATTTACGTAAACGTCAAAGTTTCCGCCGGCGCGGACACCCTACGCCATACGCTCCCGCTTATAAAGGCGGCCGGGGGCCGATGACGCGGTTGTGAAGGAGCCATGCGGGACAGGTCAATGCCTCATGGACCGCTCGCGGCCGCCTCGACATCTCTCGAAGGGGCATTGCCGAAGCGCCCGACCCACCCGTCAAGCCAGTCCTTGCTCTGCATTTCCATCAGCCGCGAGGCCGTCCGGTCGAACTCGAAGGCCTCCACAACTCCGGCCCTGCCGGCATAGAGGTTGTCCGGCATTGCCGCGGCGCTCATGAACAGGCGCTTCTTCCTGTCATAAAGCGTATCGATGAGCAGGATGAAGCGCTTGGTTGCGTTTCGCCGCGTCTGGTCGAGTATCGGCACATGCTCGACAAATATCGTGTCGTAGCGCTCCGCAAGTGCCAGAAAGTCCCGCGCGCCAAGCGGCGCATCGCAAAGCTCGGAAAAGGAAAATCTCGCGGCCCGGCCCGATGCACGCCGAACGGTTATCGTGCGGCCCTTGAGGGCGATCTCCTGACTGTTCTCCCGACCCTGCGAGATGGCGGCCCATGCCTCGTCCATCGCCCGGGTCGCGGCCTCGTCGTCAGGGGTAAGGTAAACCGGGATCCGGGCGATCTTTTCCTGCCGGTAATCCGTCTCCGAGTCGAGCGCCACGATCTCGGCATTACGAGCCAGGAGATCGACAAAAGGCAGGAAGAGCTGGCGATTCAGGCCGTCCCGATAAAGATCCCTCGGTGCCACGTTGGATGTGGCCACCAGCACGACCCCATTGGCGAACAGGGCGGAGAACAGTCGCGACAGGATCATTGCATCGGCAATGTCCGTGACCGAGAATTCGTCAAAACAGAGCACCCAGGCCTCCTCGGCCAGTTGGCGTGCCACGGGAGGGATGGGATCGTCCTCCTTGACGGCGCCAGCCTTGCGGGCAGCGCGATGCTTCTGGATGCGATCATGCACGTCGGCCATGAAATCGTTGAAATGGACGCGCCGCTTGCGCTTCGCGGGCACAAGCTCGAAGAACATGTCCATGAGCATGGTCTTGCCACGGCCGACTCCGCCATGCACGTAAAGGCCCCTGATGGCAGCCTGCTTCTCCCGTCTTTTTGCGAACAGCCAGCCCAACGCGCTGGATTTGCGCGCGACCCGCTTTTCGCCAAGTTCACGGATCAGCCGGTCAAGCCGCTCGACGACACGTTCCTGGGCGGCGTCACGGGCGACCGCACCGCCGGCGACCATATGGTCGTAGCGTTGCCGGACGGTCGCATGCGGTTCAAGGCCGTCGCGAAGGTGCATTCAGGTCGCCATGCAGGGCAGGTTTCTAAGACCCCTACCTTGTAAGCGAGATCGGCTGGCCGTTGGAAGTCTGTCCGTCGAATTTCTCGGCGCCCGAGGAATAGAGGCGCGCGAGCGTTCCGCCATCCTGATCATACAGGGTCAACTGCTTGCCCGACACGTTCCAGGACTTGATGCCGTCGATCGGAGGAGGGCACTGCAGTGGGCCGGCGCGAAAGCCGGAACCGAACTTGGTCTGCGGCGTCGCCACCTTGCAACTCTGGCCGGCAACGGTGACGTTCCAGACGCCGGCCACGCGCGAAGGCGTCAGGTCGACCGCTCCGGCGGGCACCTGGCCCTCAGGCGGCAGGGATGCCATCTGGGTGTCCTGTCCTGGCGCGGCAGGGAACTGGGCAGGGTCGCTGATGCTTCCCGGCTGGGCAGGAGGCGGCAACTGGCTGGACGAGACGGTGCCCGAGGGCGCGGCCTGGAGCGGCTCGGGACGCGTGGAATCCAGCGATGAAAAGCGCGTACTCGAGCAGCCCGCCACCGTGAGGGCCAGGGAAACGGCAAGCAGGCCAAGTCTCGAAACCATCATTGCAACCTCCGCGGCCGTGCCATGGCCGTTCTTGTTCAGCATCGTCCCCACAAGATGGAGAGGATGGCAGAATTTCAACCGGATATGGTTAAAATAGGGTTTTCGGCCGTTTTCGCGGCAAAATCCGTCCAAATGCCCCTTTTGTCCTGCTTTCGAAGCTGTGCCGGTGGGGAACCCCAGCCATCGCGGTGCGTTGACGCAACAGTAATTCACTTCAGCCTGCTTGAGGGTTCCCCATGTTAAAATGGATCGTCATCCTTCTGATCGTGGCTGCAGCGGCCAGCCTTCTGGGCATGCCGGCGCTGGCCGGTGCCGCCGCCACTGGCGCACGTATCCTGATCGGAATCGTGCTGATCATCTTCCTTCTCGTAGTGCTCGGCGTTTTTGCCATAACCTGAACGCAGCCGTCATACTGGTAATTTCTGGCCGTTTCCGCCATATAGCGCCCAAGGAAGATGGAAATTGCGGTGCGATGGCTGCGAAGGCCCCTTTCGCCAAGATGAACGGCGCCGGCAACGAGATCATCGTTGCCGATATGCGCGGCCGTGCCGACCGCGTGTCGGCCACCGCTGCCCTTGCGCTGAATGCGTCGCCTTCCACTCGCTTCGACCAGATCATGGCGATCCACGATGCACGGACGCCGGGCACTGCCTATTTCATCGACATCCTGAATTCGGACGGCTCGCCGGCCCAGGCCTGCGGAAACGGAACGCGTTGCGTCGTGCAGGCGCTCGCCGCAGAGACCGGCCAAAAGACCTTCACCTTCGAAACCGTAGCCGGCATCCTCAACGCCGTCGAACATGAGAACGGGCTGATTTCGGTCGACATGGGCCGCCCGCGCTTCGACTGGCAGGAAATACCGTTAGCCGAGGAATTTCGCGACACGCGCATGATCGAGCTTCAGATCGGCCCGATCGACGATCCGGTTCTGCATTCGCCCTCGGTGGTGTCGATGGGCAATCCGCACGCCATCTTCTGGGTCGAGCAGGATGTCTGGTCCTATGAACTCGACCGCTTCGGACCGATGCTCGAGAACCACCCGATTTTTCCGGAGCGTGCCAACATCACCATCGCCCAGGTCACCTCGCCCGCCTCGATGGTCGTGCGCACATGGGAACGGGGCGCGGGGCTCACCAGGGCCTGCGGCTCGGCAGCCTGCGCAGCGGCCGTTGCCGGCGCGCGCACCAGGCGCACGGGCCGTTCGGTCGTGGTCAGGGCGCCGGGCGGCGAACTTCAGGTTGAGTGGCGCGAGGACGATCACGTCGTTCTCAGCGGCCCCGCGGAATGGGAATTTTCCGGTACTTTCGACCCCCAGACCGGCGTCTGGGTGCGCGATGAAGAAAGCGCCGCCTGATGGCCGTCACTCCAAAGGGCGTGGAAGTCGTCACCTTCGGCTGCCGGCTCAACACCTATGAGTCCGAAGTCATGAAGCGCGAGGCGGATGCGGCCGGCCTCGGCACGCTGGAACATGGCGCAATCATCTTCAACACCTGCGCCGTCACGGGCGAGGCCGTGCGGCAGGCGAAGCAGTCCATCCGCAAGGCGCGACGCGAGAACCCTCATGCGCGCATCATCGTCACCGGCTGCGCGGCACAGACCGACCCTGCAGCCTTCGTCGCCATGGAAGAGGTGGATCTCGTTCTTGGAAACGAGGAAAAGCTGCAGCGGCACAACTACCGGGCACTGCCGGATTTCGGGGTGAACGATTTCGAGAAGGCCCGGGTCAATGACATTTTCTCGGTACGCGAGACCGCATCCCACATGGTGGATGCCATCGAGGGAAGGGCGCGGGCGTTCGTACAGGTGCAGAATGGCTGCGATCATCGCTGCACCTTCTGCATAATCCCGTACGGCCGCGGCAATTCCCGCTCCGTGCCGATGGGCGGAGTGGTGGAGCAGGTGCGGCGGCTGGCTCGCAACGGCTATGCCGAGGTGGTGCTTTCCGGCGTCGACATGACCAGCTACGGCGCCGACCTGCCCGGAAGTCCGAGACTCGGCCGCCTCGTGAAGACGATCCTGAAGCAGGTTCCGGAACTCAAACGCCTGCGACTTTCTTCCATCGACTCCATCGAGGTGGATGACGACCTGCTCGACGCCATCGCCAATGAAGCCCGGCTGATGCCGCATCTGCATCTGTCCCTGCAATCGGGCGATGACATGATCCTGAAGCGCATGAAGCGCCGCCATCTGCGGGCCGATTCGATCCGCTTCTGCGAAGAAGTAAGAAAGCTGCGCCCGGGCATCGTGTTCGGGGCGGATATCATTGCCGGTTTTCCCACCGAGACCGATGCCATGTTCGAGAACTCGCTGCGGATCATCGAGGAGTGCGGGCTGACGCACCTGCATGTTTTTCCGTTCAGCCCGCGAGAGGGGACGCCTGCGGCGCGCATGCCGCAGGTGCGGCGAGAGGTGGTGAAGAAGCGCGCGGCCCGTCTTCGCGAGGCCGGCGAGGCAGCCTATCACCGGCATCTCGATTCTCTCCTGGGGAGCGTCCAGCGTGTGCTGGTCGAGCGCGAGGGTCTCGGCCGCACCGAAGGCTTCACGCTGGTGGCCATCCCTGGTGGCACCCCCGGCGAGATCGTTGAAACCGTGGTCACCGGCAATGACGGGACAAGGCTCACGGCCACACCGCTCCCGGCGGCGGCATAGGACTGCGCATGGCTTTCGGATTCATCAAGAAGGTCTTCTCCTTCGGCAGGAAGGAGGTCGTCGAGGAAAAACCCGACGAGGCAGCGTCTCTCCCGCCGCCCGATTCCCAGGCCCTGGAGCGGGCCGTTCCCGAGCCTGCTCATTCCGAGGTCGAGAGGCCTGCGGACGCGGCCGGGCGCGATGTGGCGGAGGAAATGCTTCAGATATCCCCGGCCGCTTCCCAAGCGACGCCCGCGGAGCCACCTGCCCATCCTGTTCCAGAAGACGAGAAGCCGCCTGCTTCACCAGAGCCCGGGATCGAGGCGGAGCCGCCTCCGCCAGTCCTTGAGTCGCCTCCGGAAGCATCTCCGGTCAAGAAGGAAGCTCCTGCCGGCATTGCCCAGTCGGAACCGCATTCCCCGGTCCCCGCCGATCAGCCGGTGGCGGGTCCGGCGGAAGAAGAGGTCCGGGAGGACTCGTTTCGTCCCCTCGAAAAGGCTGATGGAAAATCCGGCACGCCGGACCGGGAGGAGAAGGTTGCCGCTCCGGCCGCACCGGCAGGGCCAGAGCCAATGGTGCCTCCGTTCGCCGGCCCGGCGCCTTCCGGCGAAGACAAGCAGGAGGCCGCACCGGCTTCTCCTCCCGCGCCTTCGGGGGAAAATGTTGCCGGCAAGGTCACTGTCGCCAAGGCAGTGGCGAGGAAGGTCGAGCCCGCGCCTGCGCCGGAGCCGCAGGCGAGAAAATCCTGGTTCCAGCGGATGCGGGAGGGGCTGGCGCGCTCCTCGCGCGAGCTGACGGGCAACATTGCGGGCGTCTTCACCAAGCGAAAGCTGGACGAGGACACGCTACAGGACCTGGAAGACATCCTGATCCGCGCCGACCTGGGAGTCGAGACGGCGCTGCGCGTCACCGATGCGCTGGCATCCAGCCGCTATGGGAAGACGATTTCCGACGAGGAAGTGCGCGCCGTCATGGCGGAAGAGATCAGCAAGGTGCTGACGCCGGTGGCGCAGCCGCTGGAGCTCGATCTTTCCCACAAGCCGCATGTCATTCTGGTGGTCGGGGTCAACGGCACGGGCAAGACCACCACCATCGGCAAGCTTGCAGCCAAGCTTACAGAAGGCGGACTTTCGGTAATGCTGGCGGCCGGCGACACATTCCGTGCCGCGGCCATCGAGCAGCTCAAGATCTGGGGCGAGCGCACCGGCTCGCCCGTCATCGCCAGCAAGCTCGGTGCCGATGCCGCCGGCATTGCCTATGACGCCTTCAAGCAGGCCAGGGAAGCAGGCTCGGACGTTCTCATCATCGATACGGCAGGGCGGCTGCAGAACAAGGCCGAACTGATGGCGGAACTCGAAAAGGTCGTGCGTGTCCTCGGCAAGCTCGATCCGGAAGCGCCGCACACCGTGCTGCAGACAGTGGACGCTACCACCGGCCAGAACGCGCTCAACCAGGTCGAGATTTTCCGCAATGTGGCGGGCGTGAACGGGCTGGTGATGACCAAGCTGGACGGCACGGCGCGCGGCGGCATATTGGTGGCGATAGCGGCCAGGCACAAATTGCCGGTCTATTTTATCGGTGTCGGCGAGCAGGTCGACGACCTCGAACCGTTTTCGGCGAGCGATTTCGCCCGGGCTATTGCCGGGTTAGGCTAAGCTTTCGCCCAGTCAGGATGCCATGAACAACTCAATCTTCGAACGCGACCCGTCCGACCCGCAAAAGGCAACGAGGGAATCCATCAACCCGGTGCTGAAGATGGCACTCGAGCTAGGGCCCCTGATGGTTTTCTTCTTTGCCAACATTCGCGGCGAATGGCTGGCACAGAAATTCCCAACCCTGGCCGGGTTGGGGGAGCCGATCTTTATCGCGACCGGACTGTTCATGGTCGCAACCGCGGTCGCGCTCGCCGTTTCGTGGCTGCTGATGCGCACGCTTCCGGTCATGCCGGTTGTTTCCGGCATTGTCGTCCTCGTCTTCGGCGCGCTGACCTTGTGGCTGCACGATGACGAATTCATCAAGCTCAAACCCACAATCGTCAACACGCTGTTCGGCGTCATCCTGCTCGGCGGGCTGGCGCTGGGCAAATCGCTGCTCGGCTATGTCTTCGATTCCGCCTTTCACCTCGACGCGGCGGGCTGGAAGAAACTGACATTGCGCTGGGGCCTGTTCTTCCTGTTCCTTGCCGTGCTCAACGAGATCGTCTGGCGCAATTTCTCGACTGATTTCTGGGTGGCATTCAAGGTCTGGGGGACGATTCCCATTACGCTCTTGTTCACGCTGACCCAGATGCCGCTCATCATGCGGCATTCGCTTGAGGACAAGACCGCAGGGGCTGATCGTTAGCCGGCTTGCTGCAGCCAGTCCGGCAGGTTGTCGAGGCCGATAAGGTCGTCATAGCTGGGGCGCTTGCGCACCACCGCGAACCGGTCGCCATTCACCAGCACTTCCGGGACAAGCAGCCTTGTGTTGTAGGTTCCGGCCAGCACCGCGCCGTAGGCGCCGGCCGTCCCAACGGCAATGAGGTCTCCGGGCCTGAGCCGCGGAAGGTCGCGGTCCAATCCCAGATAGTCGCCTGTTTCACACACCGGCCCCACCACGTCCACCGTCAGGCGAGGCGCATCCGGTTCGGGTTGCGCGACGGGGCGAATCTCGTGGACGGCGTCGTAGAGCGTGGGGCGGATCAGGTCATTCATTGCGGCATCCACGATGAGGAAGTTCTTGGCATTGCCTTCCTTCACATAGATCACCTCGGAAACCAGGATGCCCGCATTGCCGACAATCATGCGGCCCGGCTCGAAAAGGACCCTGAGGCCAAGGGGCGCGATTCGCTTTCGGACGATGGAAGCATAGTCTTCCGGCAAAGGCGGCGGGTTGTTGTCGGTCTTGTAGGGAATGCCGAGGCCGCCACCGAGATCGACATGATCCAGTTCATGGCCGTCGGCGCGCAGGGTCGTCACCAGTTCCGCCAGCAGGGCAAAAGCGTCGTCGAAGGGCTGCAGTTCGGTGATCTGGCTGCCGATATGCGTGTCGATGCCGGTTACGCGGATGCCGGGCAGCTCTGCCGCGCGCCCATAGACCGCCCGAGCCCGCTGCCAGGCTATGCCGAACTTGTTCTCTGCCTTCCCGGTGGAGATTTTCCTGTGCGTCCTGGCGTCGACATCGGGATTGATGCGCAGCGATACAGGCGCGGTCTTGCCGAGCGCCGTTGCGCGCGCCGACAAAAGCTCAAGTTCCGGCTCGGACTCAACGTTGAAGCAGAGAATGCCGGCCTGAAGCGCGAAGTCTATTTCCCGCGCGGTCTTGCCGACACCGGAAAATACGATCTTCCGGGCGGGAATGCCGGCGGCCAGCGCTCGCCGCATCTCACCCTCCGAGACGACGTCGGCGCCGGCGCCGAGCCCGGCCAGCGTTGCCAGCACCGCCTGGTTGGAATTTGCCTTAAGGGCGTAGCAGACCAGCGCATCGAGTCCGTCGAAGGCGTCGCGGAAGACCCGGAAATGCCGCACGAGCGTTGCCGTCGAATAGCAGTAGAAAGGCGTTCCGACAGAGCGGGCAATGTCGGGGACCGGCACGTCCTCGGCATGGAGCACGCCGTCGCGATAGTGGAAGTGATTCACGGTTTGAGGTCCGCGGCTCTACTGGATGAGCTTGTCTAGAATGAAGGGCTTGTCGGTTTCCGGCTTCTGCGGCTCCGGCGGCGGGTTGGGGTCCTTGGCCTTTACGGCATCCTTGCGTGCCTGCACCGCCGCTTCATAGGGCGTATCGAGGCCCGACTTGCGGCCGCAGGCCGTGACCAAGGCCAGGGCCGCCACAAGTGAGAGCGCCGTGAACATCCTGCCTGCGGTCATCGCTCGATCCGTCCCTTCTGTTCCAAAGACCGGCGCAAGGGCGCCGGGGTTCACAGGCTATAGCGGAGTTTCCCGTCCTTTGCACCCGGCTTCAAGCCTTGGCGAGGCGCTTCCTCCAGTAGCGTAGCTGGCGCCGCACCTGCGCCGGAGCGGTGCCGCCGAAACTCTTGCGGCTGGCGACCGACTTCTGGACCGAGAGCACCGAGAAAACGCCGGCCGTTATGCCAGGGTGGATGGATTGCAGATCCTCAAGGGAGAGCTTTTCCAGCCCCACCTTCTTCTGCTCGGCCAAAGCGACTGCGCGGCCGGTGATGTGATGTGCCTCGCGGAAAGGCAAGCCAAGTTCCCGCACCAGCCAGTCGGCAAGGTCGGTGGCAATGGAATAGCCGGCGCCCGCGGCCTTCTTCATGGCTGCGACGTTGACGGTCAGGTCGCGCACCATACCGGTCATCGAGCCAGCATCAGGTCCAGCGTCTCGGCGGCGTCGAAGACGGCTTCCTTGTCCTCCTGCATGTCCTTGGAATAGGCAAGTGGCAGGCCCTTCATTACCGTAAGCAGGCCGATCAGATGGCCGTTCACGCGTCCGGTCTTGGCGCGTACCAATTCGGCCGCATCCGGATTCTTCTTCTGAGGCATGATGGAAGAGCCGGTGGAAAACGAATCCGAGAGCCGGATGAAGCCGAATTGCGGCGTCGACCAGACGACGATCTCCTCTGCCAGCCGTGACAGATGCGTACCGCAGATGGCGGCGATGGCGAGGAATTCAAGCGCGTAGTCACGATCGGAGACGCTGTCGAGGGAGTTGCGGGTCGGCTCGCGAAATCCGAGCGCGCGAGCGGTCATGTGCCGGTCGATCGGGAAGCCGGTGCCGGCCAGCGCCGCCGCGCCAAGCGGCGATTCGTCCATGCGGCGGATGGCGTCGCGCACTCGCGACAGGTCACGCGAGAACATCTCCACATATGCCATGCAATGATGGCCGAAGGTCACCGGCTGCGCGGTCTGCATATGGGTGAAGCCGGGCATGACTGTGGCCGCATGCTCTTCCGCCCGGTCCAGAAACGCTGCCATGAGGTCCTTGAGCGCCTGCGCGACCCGCAGGAGCTCGTCCTTCACCCACAGGCGGAAGTCGACCGCGACCTGGTCGTTGCGCGAGCGGGCGGTGTGCAGGCGCCCGGCGGTCGGGCCGATCAGCTCGGCCAGGCGGGCCTCGATATTCATGTGGATGTCCTCCAGCCGCGCGGAGAACTCGAACTGCCCTTCCTCGATTTCCCGGAGGATGGTGTTGAGGCCCTGGGCGATCTTTTCCTGGTCGGCCGCCGAGATGATGCCGGTCTTGGCCAGCATGGCGCTGTGCGCGAGCGAACCCCTTATGTCCTGGGCGTAGAGCTTGCGATCGAACGAAATGGAGGCGTTAATGGCTTCCATGATCGCCGCAGGGCCTGAGGCGAAACGTCCGCCCCACATCTGGTTGCTGGCCTTGTTATCGCTCATCATATTAACCCGTGCAGTGTTTCGGAAGCGGACGTGACATGGCTGACGGCAGAAGATCTTTCCCGACCATGCGCCTGGTATTGCTCGCCCTTGTTGCGGGTGCGCTTGCTGGCGCGGTCGCGGTATATGTCAGGGAGAACCATCTTGGCAACGCGGCGCAGCCGCAGATTGCGGCCGCGAGCGCCAATGACGCCGCTTGCACTGCGAAAGCGGATGAGGCCCGGAAGATCGGAGCTTCCGCGACAGGGCAGGTGGCCGCGCTGCTTCCTGCCGATCCGCCGCAGTCGCTGAAGGATCTGGCCTTCGAAGGGCCAGACGGCCAGCCGATGACGCTGGGCGACCGCGCGGGCAAGACGCTGCTGATCAATCTTTGGGCTACATGGTGCGCGCCGTGCCGGGCTGAAATGCCGGCGCTGGACGCACTTCAGCAGGAGAAAGGCAGCGACAGTTTCGAGGTCGTCGCAATCAATGTGGACACGGGCGATGCGAGCAAGCCGCAGAAGTTTCTCGAGGAGACCGGCGTGAAGAATCTCGCCCTCTACCGGGAGCCTACGCTGGCGCTGTTCGACTCGGTCAAGAAACGGGGTCTCGCACTTGGCCTGCCGGTAACGATGCTCGTTGACGGCGAAGGTTGCCTGCTCGGTTTCATGAACGGCCCGGCGGAATGGTCGAGCGAAGATGCGAAACGCCTCATCGACGCGGCGCTGGCTGGGTAGCCACGGGAAACTCAAAACGAAACCGTAGCGAACGCTGAATGAAAGTTCACGCTACGGGAACAAAACTGTTGTGCCACTGTCACAATGCGCCGATACTCCCTCTGCGAAACCTGTCGCCAACAACATATCGGGAGAGAGACATGAAGCTCCATGCCCTTGTGGCCGGCGTCGCCGCCACGCTGACCCTCATATCCGCCAATCCGAGTTTTTCGGCTACGCAGATCACCTGGTGGCATGCCATGACAGGCGCCAATTCCGAAGTGGTCGAAAAGATCACCAAGGACTTCAATGCCAGTCAGAGCGAATATGAGGTCGTCCCCGTCTTCAAGGGCACCTACCCCGAAGCGCTGAATGCGGGCATTGCCGCATTCAGGGCCAAGCAGGCCCCCGACATCCTCCAGGTGTTCGACGTGGGCACCGGCGTCATGATGGCAGCGGAAGGTGCGGTCAAGCC
>QGUU01000431.1 GCA_003242525.1 Pseudomonadota bacterium
CAAGATCGTGGGACCGGGCAACGCCTATGTCGCGGCCGCCAAGCGGCAGGTTTTCGGAACGGTGGGCATCGACATGATTGCCGGTCCTTCCGAGGTTCTGGTGGTGGCGGATGCCGACAACAACCCGGACTGGATCGCGGCAGACCTTCTGGCGCAGGCCGAGCATGACGTTTCGGCCCAGTCCATACTCATCGCGGACGATGCCGAGTTCGCCCGCAAGGTTGAGCAGGCGGTGGAGCTTCAGCTTGCCACCCTGCCGCGTGCTGAAACGGCAGCGGCAAGCTGGCGCGATTTCGGCGCCGTCATACTGGTAGAGACGCTTGAAGATGCTCCGCCGCTGGTCGACCGCATCGCCGCGGAACATGTCGAACTGGCCGTCGCCGACCCCGAAGCCTTTCTGGCCAAAATCCGTAACGCAGGGTCGATCTTCCTCGGCCGGCATACGCCGGAGGCAATCGGCGACTATGTCGCCGGTTCCAACCATGTGCTGCCAACTGCGCGCTCTGCGCGCTTCTCCTCGGGCCTTTCGGTGCTCGACTTCGTCAAGCGCAGCTCGATTCTGCGGCTCGGGCCTGAACAGTTGCGCCAGCTTGCGCCCGCCGCGATCGCGCTGGCCGAGGCGGAAGGGCTCGCCGCCCATGGGCGCTCCGTGGCCGTGCGGCTGAACATGTAGGCAGCGATGTCAGGGGCCGATTGCAAGAGCGCAAGGCTGATCGAGGTGGAGCTCGACGAGTCGATCGGCCGTTCCACGCCCGATGTCGAGCACGAGCGGGCAGTGGCGATCTTCGACCTCATCGAGGAGAACAGCTTTCGCCCGGTGGGAGATAACGGAGGAGGTCCCTACAGGCTTAAACTTTCGATCTCGGAAAAGCGGCTGGTGTTCTCCGTCAGCCGCGAGGACGGCGCGGCGGTGGTCACCCACATATTGTCGCTCACTCCGTTCCGGCGCATCGTCAAGGATTACTACCTGATCTGCGAGAGCTACTACGCCGCCATCCGCTCCTCCACGCCGAGCCAGATCGAGGCCATAGACATGGGACGGCGCGGCCTGCACAATGAAGGCTCGCAGACGCTGATGGAACGGCTGGCCGGCAAGATCGAGATCGATTTCGATACGGCGCGCCGGCTGTTCACGCTGCTGTGCGTGCTCCACTGGCGCGGCTGACCCTTGCCTGCGAAGTCGCTGCCACGCTCCATCCTTTTCATGTGCCGTATGAATGCCGTGCGCTCTCCCATGGCCGAGGCCATAGCGCGCTCCATGTTGGGGCCGGGTATCTTTATTGCCTCTGCAGGCATCCGCCCCGGTGCCCGCGACCCGTTCGTCGATGCCACCCTGGCCGAAAAGGGTCTTACGGCGCCTCCTCATGGACCCAGGACGGTGGAAGACATCGAGGATGCCTATTTCGATCTCGTCATCACCCTGGCGCCCGAGGCGCATCACGCGGCCCTGGAATGGACCCGGACAATGGCAGTCGAGGTCGAATATTGGCCAATGCCTGATCCCACCATCACCATGGGCACGCGCGAACAGATCATGGCATCCTACCGCGATCTCTACGAACGGTTGCAAGCGCGCATTGCTGCCCGGTTCGCATCGGAAGGTGGCTCTGAGGCCGGCGGGGGCTCGTCTGATTAAGCGTGTTCACAAAGCGAGTATAATAATATAGGTTCCGCCCAACTTCCGGCCGGCCGCCGGATTCATCAAGACCGAAGGTAACGAATGCCGAAGGAAGAAGTCCTCGAGTTTCCGGGCGTGGTCACGGAACTTCTGCCCAATGCGATGTTTCGCGTCAAACTCGAAAACGAGCACGAAATCATCGCCCATACTGCTGGCCGCATGCGCAAGAACCGCATTCGGGTTCTGACCGGTGACAAGGTCCTGGTCGAGATGACGCCCTATGATCTGACCAAGGGCCGAATCACCTATCGCTTCAAGTAAACGCCGCCCGGCCATGGGCAACACCCACAAGCTCGTTCTTGCGTCCGGCTCTCCGCGCCGGATCGAATTGCTGCAGCAGGCCGGGATCGAGCCCGACCGTGTTCTGCCTGCGGACATTGACGAGACGCCGCTGCGCAGCGAACATCCGCGTTCGCTGGCCAAGCGCCTTTCCAAGGAAAAGGCCGAGAAAGCTCTCATGGCGCTGATGCGGGAGGCCGAATATCAGCCGGGATATGTGCTTGCCGCGGATACGGTGGTGGCGGTCGGGAGGCGTATTCTGCCCAAGGCCGAGACGGTCGATGACGCGATTGCATGCCTTCAGCTTCTGTCCGGGCGTGCGCACAGGGTCTATTCCGGCATCTGTCTGATGACTCCTTCTGGGCAGGCGCGCCAGCGCCTGGTCGAGACGCGGGTGCGTTTCAAGCGGCTTTCGCGAAGCGAAATCGATCGTTATGTCGCTTCAGGCCAATGGCGAGGAAAGGCCGGCGGCTACGCCGTCCAGGGCTATGCTGGCTCTTTTGTGGTGAAACTGGTGGGGTCCTACACGAATGTAGTCGGCCTGCCGCTTTACGAAACCACGATGCTGCTGGCTGGCGAGGGTTTCGACGTGCGTGCGCGCTGGCCCGAGGCAGTGCTAACGTGAGTTGCGCTGGATGACCTCGCGTGGAAAATCTGCCGTGACGCCGCTTCGGCCCCCGCGGCCCTGCCCCGAATGCGGCCGGCCATCGGCGCGTGATACCTATCCGTTCTGCTCGGCTCGATGCAAAGCCGTCGATCTGAATCGCTGGCTCAAGGGTGCCTATGTCATTCCCGCTCGCGACGATGAGGAAGACGAACAGCGTGGCGACGCATCAAAGCCGGGGGCGGACTGACACGGCAGGGATGGCGGCGCTTCCGCCTGCCTGTGCTCGTGCAGGGTCACGATGATTTCGTTTCTCGACAACCGTGTATCGTGCATGAGCGCGGTCTGACGAAACCTGCTTCAAGTACGGCGCCTGAAAATCCGCCTGGCGGCGCTGGACAGGCCCGAAACTCATGCTATAACCCACGCGCTTTCAGGGGTGTCGCGGCACGCCTTGCACGAAGTCTCGCGCAGCGTTCCAGCCGCTTCCGCGACG
>QGUU01000432.1 GCA_003242525.1 Pseudomonadota bacterium
GCTGAGAGAACGCCCTTACCTTCGGGTCAACCGGACCGGGCCTTCCACTGGCGGGACCAACCTGCCCCGCCAGCCGAGCTGCGCAATTCAGATATGGATCGGCTTGAAGAAGGCGGCGAGGGCTGCTTCCTTCACCGCTTCCGACATGGTGGGATGCGCGTGGCAGGTGCGGGCCAAATCCTCCGACGACCCGCCGAATTCCATCAGTACCGCAGCCTCGTGGATCATCTCGCCGGCTCCGAAGCCGACGATGTGAACGCCCAGAACCTTGTCGGTCTGCTTCTCTGCCAGAACCTTCACGAAGCCATCCGTATGCAGCATTGCCCGGGCGCGGCCGTTCGCGGTGAAGGGGAATTTCCCTACCCTGTATTCCACGCCAGCCTTTTTCAGCTCTTCCTCGGTCTTGCCGACGGACGCCACTTCCGGGCTGGTGTAGACGACGCTCGGAATGACGTCGTAGTTCACATGGCCCGCCTGGCCGGCAATGCGCTCGGCAACCGCCACGCCCTCGTCCTCGGCCTTGTGCGCCAGCATGGGGCCGGCGACAACGTCGCCTATGGCCCAGATGCCGGGAACATTGGTCTTCAGATGGGCGTCGGTCCGGACACGGCCGCGCTCGTCGGTTTCGACCCCGGCTTCCTGAAGGCCAAGGCCATCGGCGTAAGCACGCCTTCCGGTAGCGACCAGCACAATATCGGCTTCGATCGTCTCGGCGGCACCGCCCTTCACCGGCTCGAAAGTGACCGATGCGCCCTTCCTGGTCTTTGCTACCGCGGTCACCTTCGATCCCAGCTTGAACTCGAAGCCCTGCCTGGCAAGAAGGCGCTGGAACTGCTTCGAGACCTCGCCATCCATGCCACCCAGGATCGTGTCCAGGAATTCGACGACGGTGACCTTGGCACCCAGCCGCGCCCAGACCGAGCCGAGCTCCAGTCCGATGACGCCGCCGCCAACCACGATCAGCTTCTGCGGTACCTTCTCCAGCGACAGCGCGCCGGTGGACGAGACGATCACCTTCTCGTCGATATCGACCTGGACGCCCGGAATCCCGGCAACCTCGGAGCCGGTGGCGATGACGATGTTCTTCGCCTCGATCTCCTCCACCTTGCCGTCTTCGCCGGTGACGGAAACCTTGCCGGCACCCAGAACCTTGCCGACGCCACGGTAGCTGTCGATCTTGTTCTTCTTGAACAGGAAGGCCACGCCGCTGACATTGGCCGAGACGGTCTTGTCCTTATGCTCCATCATCTTCTTGAGGTTTAGCTTCGGCGTCACCTCCACTCCCAGCGCGTCGAAGGCATGGCTGGCCTCGGCGAACATTTCCGATGCGTGCAGGAGTGCCTTGGAAGGTATGCAGCCGATATTGAGGCAAGTGCCGCCGAAGGTTTCGCGTTTCTCCACCACGGCCACCTTGAGGCCAAGCTGCGAAGCCTTGATGGCGCAGACATAACCTCCAGGGCCGGAGCCGATCACCACAACATCGTAAGCCATCTACATCTATCCCTCTGCGAAACCGTTCGGCCCGTTCAAGCCATAAGCCTGAGCAGCATCATAAGCAGACCCACCACCGAAACCACCCAGACCAGCGTGCGCACCGCCGGTACGCCGAAGGCGTAGAGCGGGACATAGACCACGCGGGCGATCAGCCACAGCCAGGCGCCTGTGGCTGCCATTCCGCCGACCTTGCCGGTAAGGACCAGCGCCAGTGCCAGCGCCACGAATGCCGGGTAGGTCTCCAGCAGGTTTTCCAGCGCCCGCTTGAGGCGGCCAGCCATGACGTTGCCGGATTGCCGGTTCTCGTCCCGGGGGCCGAGCAGGTAAGGCCCGAGATCGTAGGTCGAAACTGCCTGCAGAATGATCTGCACGAGCAGGAGCACCACGCTCCAGCCGAGGACGGCGATTTCGGTTGTTGCGGCGGCATTTTCCATTACGGCCTCCTTGCCGGGCAGCACGCCCGTCTGATCAGAGATCCAGCACCAGACGCTCCGGATCCTCCAGCGTCTCCTTGACGCGAACGAGGAAGGTCACGGCTTCCTTGCCGTCCACGATGCGGTGGTCATAGCTGAGCGCCAGATACATCATGGGACGGATGACGATCTGCCCGCCGATCACGACAGGCCGCTCCTGGATCTTGTGCATGCCAAGAATGCCGGATTGCGGAGCGTTCAGGATAGGCGTCGACATCAGCGAACCGTAGACACCGCCGTTCGAGATGGTGAAGGTGCCGCCCTGCATGTCGGCAACCGACAGCTTGCCTTCGCGTGCCGCCTTTCCGAGCCGGCCGATTTCCCGCTCGATCTCGGCGATGGACATGCGGTCGGCATCGCGCACGACCGGCACCACAAGGCCCTTTTCGGTGCCCACCGCGACGCCGATATGGGCATAGTCCTTGTAGATGATGTCGGTGCCGTCGATCTCCGCGTTGACTGTCGGGATCTCCTTCAAGGCATGGGTGACGGCCTTGGTGAAAAAGCCCATGAAGCCCAGCTTCACGCCGTGCTTCTTCTCGAATATGTCCTTGTACTTGGCGCGCAGGTCCATCACCGCCTTCATGTCCACCTCGTTGAAGGTGGTCAGCATGGCGGCGGTGTTCTGCGCGTCCTTTAGCCGGCGGGCGATGGTCTGGCGCAGCCTCGTCATGCGCACGCGCTCCTCGCGGGCGGCGTCTTCGGCGGCCGATGGGGCCCGCGGCGCGGCCGGTTCGCGCGGCTGTTCGGCGGGCTGGGAGGGCGCCCCGCGAGCAACGGCGTCGAGCACGTCTCCCTTCATCACCTGCCCGCGCTTGCCCGTTCCCTGGATCTGGTCGGCGGAAAGGTTATGTTCGGCCAGCAGCTTGGCGGCCGAGGGAGCAGGCGGCACGGCGCGGGGCTCCACCGGGCCCGCATCGCCGGCGATCTTCGCCGTCTGGGCTGCAGCTTCGCCGGTGGAACTGGCCGCCGTGGGTGAAGAGGCCTGGGCGACGGCCACATCCTGCTTGGGCTCTGGCGCCGCCTTTTGCGCGCTGGCGCCACCCGCGGAGATCGAGCCAAGCAGGGCGCCGACATTGACCGTATCGC
>QGUU01000433.1 GCA_003242525.1 Pseudomonadota bacterium
TTGGGGATTTTTATAAAAGAACGCGTCTGGAATGGGCACCCGGGCGGCGGATTCATTGCTGAGGGAATATCCCCCTCCAGCACTATGTGCTTCTTCACCACTGACGTGTCGGCAATTGGAATCGCCGAAAGCAGCGCCTCGGTATAGGGGTGGTATGGCGGCTGAAATATCTGGTCCGTGGTGCCCTGCTCCACGATATGGCCCAGATACATCACGACGACCCGGTCGGCGATATAGCGCACCACCGACAGGTCGTGGCTGATGAACAGCATTGTCGTCTTGTTCTTGCGCTGTATGTCCATCAGGAGTTCGGTAACCGCCGCCTGGACCGAGACGTCGAGCGCGGAGACAGGCTCGTCGGCGACGACGACCTTGGCCGCCCCGGCGAAGGCCCGTGCCACGCCGATGCGCTGCTTCTGCCCGCCGGAAAGCTGGCGCGGCTTGCGATCGGCGAACTGGCGCGGCAACTTCACGAGGTCCAGCAGCTCCAGCATCCGCTGCCGGCGCTCGGCCACGGTCTTGCCGACGCCAAACTTCTCCAGCGTCCGGATGATCTGCGAGCCGACCGTGTGGCTTGGATTGAGCGTATCAAAGGGATTTTGGAACACCATCTGGATGGCCGAGACGGTGTCCACATCGCGTTTTTCGATAGGGGTGTTCTGAATAGGCTTGTTGCCAAGCAGCACTTCACCGGAACTTGCCGTCTCCAGGCCCAACAGCACCTTTGCCAGGGTGGACTTGCCGCAGCCGGATTCGCCCACGATCGCTACGGTTTCGCTCTCGCGTGCCTCGAAGCTGATGGTCTCGTTGGCCTTGACCGTGCGTCCCGCCCCGCCGCCAAACACGCCGCCGGCGCCGATATGATAGTATTTCTTGAGATCGTTGATCTTGAGCACCGGTTGGCCGGGCTTCACCGGTTCGCTGCCCTTCTTTGCGTCGGGCGGCAAGGCCGCCCAGTCGATCTCGTTGAAGCGCACGCAGCGTGAGAAGTGTCCTTCGTGGCCCTCCACCGGGATCATTGGAATTTCGGCGGCATTGCAGACGCCTTCCACGAAATGGTGACAGCGTGGGCCGAAATTGCAGCCCTTCGGCCGTTCCTGAGGCAAGGGCAGCTGGCCCGGGATCGCAACCAGCGGGCGTTCGTTCTTGTCGGCGCCAGGCAGCGGGATCGAGCGGAACAGCCCCTGCGTATAGGGATGGCGCATGCGGTCGAACACGTCCTCGATCCTGCCGGTTTCGACCGCCTCGCCCGAATACATCACCGTGATCTTGTCGCAGGTCTCCAGGATGAGACCGAGATTGTGCGACACGAAGATCATCGACGTGCCGAATTCCTTGCCAAGCCCCTTGACCAGTTCGACGATGCCGGCCTCGACCGTGACATCCAGCGCCGTTGTGGGCTCATCCAGCAAAAGCAGCGACGGCTTCGAGAGCAGCGCCATGGCAATGACAATGCGCTGCTGCTGCCCCCCCGAGAGTTGGTGCGGATAGGACCGCATGATACGTTCCGGGTCCGGCAGCTTGACCGCACGTACCATCTCAAGCGCGCGGTCATAGGCTTCCTGCCTGGAAACCTTGTCGTGCAGGATGGGAACTTCCATCAGTTGCTGGCCGATCTTCATGGCCGGATTCAGGCTGGCCATCGGCTCCTGATAGATCATCGAGATCTTGTTCCCGCGGATCGAGCGAAGCTCCTCTTCGCTCATCTCGCCCATGTCGCGGCCGTGGAACTTGATTTTGCCGCCGACAATCTTTCCGATGTTCGACAGGTCCCGCATGATCCCCAACGAAACGGTGGACTTGCCGCAGCCGGATTCCCCCACTATGCCCATCGCCTCCCCGGGCATGACCTTGCAGGAAAAATCCATCACCGCCGGTATCTCGCCCTTGCGGGTGAAGAAGGAAATCGACAGGTTCTCGATTTCGATGATCGGCTGGGCGTCCTGAACGTTTGTGGCTTTGACGGCTTCGTTCATGGTGAGCCTCCGATCAGTCTTTCATCGATTGTTCGCGCAGCGCGTCAGCCAGGAGATTCAGCCCCAGCACGAACGACATCAGCGCGATCGTTGGCGGCAGGGCCGGATGCACGATGGCACGCAGCAGCCGGCTGGCATCCTTGATCGCCGTTCCCCAATCGGGGCTTTCAGGCGCGAGCCCTAGGCCGAAATAGCCCAGCGTGCCGAGCAGGATCGTCGTGTAGCCGATGCGCAGGCAGGCATCGACGATCAGCGGTCCACGGGCATTGGGCAGGATTTCCCACAGCATTATGTACCACGGGCTTTCGCCGCGGGTCTGGGCCGCCGCCACATAGTCGCGCGTCTTGATGTCCATCACAAGGCCACGGACGATGCGGAAGACACCCGGCGATGATGCAAACACCACGGCCACGAAGATGTTGAGCTGGTTGGGCGCGATATGGACGATGCCGAGCGGATCGGCGTCGAAGACAAGGCCGGCATATATCCAGCCGCCTATCACGATGGTTAGTGGCAGCAGGATGTAAAGCCGATCGGGACGGTTCTTGTAGCGTGTCCAGAACAGCGTCACGAAGAAAACAATAGGAAACAGGAAGAACAGGCCCGCCATGCCATAGGGGATCGGCGTGTCCATGATGCCTGGCGTGACCAGCAGGTAGAACAGCAGAATCACGGGGAAGGCCAGCACGAGATTGGCAAGGAACGAAAGGACGGAATCGATCCTTCCGCCGTAATAGCCGGCAGGCAGGCCCAGCGTGACGCCGACCATCAGCGCAAAGCCGGTGGCGGCAGGCGCGATGATAAGCACGATCTGGCTGCCGTAGACCATGCGGGAGAACACGTCCCGCGCCAGCTTGTCGCCTCCGAGCAGGAAGGCCTGCCCCGATTCCGGCTCGATGGCGCCTGGAAGGGCGTCCTTCATCACCACGAACTGCTGCAGCGGATTGAAGGGCGCGATCGTGGAGGCGAAAACCGCCGTAAAGAGCCAGAACAGGCAGATGGCCAGACCCGCAATGCCTACGCCGCTGTCGTAAAGCTGCCCGTAGAGACCCAGCTTCTCCTTGTAGT
>QGUU01000434.1 GCA_003242525.1 Pseudomonadota bacterium
CGACCCTCAAGAAGGGGGTGCAGGC
This sequence comes from Pseudomonadota bacterium, assembly GCA_003242525.1. Classification (GTDB taxonomy): domain Bacteria; phylum Pseudomonadota; class Alphaproteobacteria; order Rhizobiales; family Rhizobiaceae; genus Mesorhizobium. The sequence goes on from QGUU01000434.1 coordinate 26, forward strand.
AGCGTGGCTGGTGCGCGCCCTCCAGTGCATCGGTTTTGCCGCGTTAAGCGGCGACGGCCAGGCCGGGTGGGGTGCGCGCCGGGGCCCCAAGGCCAGGCCACCGCTGCGTCCAGATCTCCAGCAGGCGCTCGGCCTTGCCGGGCATGCGATCACCACCGCCGCCGTCTGCGTCTATCATCGCTTTGTCGCCACCGCCGTCCGGGAACTGCAAGGCTCCGGCATTCCCGTTGCCGCCGTTTCAACCGGCTTTCCCGCCGGCCTGTCGCCGCTGGAGACGCGCCTTAGGGAAATCCAGGCGTCGGTTGCCGACGGCGCCGGGGAAATCGACATCGTCATTACCCGCGAGCACGTTCTTGCCGGCAACTGGCGGGCCCTCTATGAGGAGGTGAAGGCCTGCAGGGAAGCGTGCGGCCCTGCGCACATGAAGACCATTCTTGGTACGGGCGACCTGCAGACCTTGCGCAACGTGGCCCGCGCCTCATGGGTGGCGATGATGGCCGGCTCCGACTTCATCAAGACGTCGACGGGCAAGGAAAGCATCAACGCCACCCTGCCGGTTACCCTGACCATGCTGCGCGCCATACGAGATTATCGGGAAATGACGGGGCACGTCGTGGGCTTCAAGCCGGCGGGCGGCATTTCCACTGCCAAGGATGCCCTCGCCTATCTGGTGCTGGTCAAGGAAGAGCTTGGCGACGACTGGCTCCAACCCAACCTTTTCCGCTTCGGAGCCTCCTCGCTGCTGGCAGATATTGAGAGGCAGCTGGAGCATCACGTCACCGGCCGGTACGCGGCCTTCAGCCATCACGCGATGGCGTAAGGATCATTCCATGTCGATTGCACAGATACTGGACAGGATGGATTACGGCCCCGCGCCCGAGAGCGACAGCGAAGCGCGAAGCTGGATAGAGACGCTTGGCGCCGAAACGAAACTGTTCGTGGGCGGCCAGTGGAGAAAGGCGAGATCCGGCCAAAGCTTCGAGACGCAGGCTCCCGCCACCGGCGAGGTGCTGGTGCGGGTGGCACAGGCCGGTCCGGAGGATGTCGATGCCGCTGTCAAGGCAGCGGCCAAGGCGCAGCCGGGTTGGGCGGCCCTCTCCGGGCACCAGCGCGCGCGCTATCTCTATGCCCTGGCAAGGCTGGTCCAGCGCCACAGCCGGCTGTTTGCCGTGCTGGAGACGCTCGACAACGGAAAGCCGATCCGTGAGACGCGTGACATCGATATTCCGCTGGTGGCCCGCCATTTCTACCACCACGCCGGCTGGGCTCAGCTCATGGAAACGGAACTTGCCGAGCGTGAGCCCCTTGGCGTGTGCGGACAGATCATCCCCTGGAATTTTCCGCTGCTCATGCTGGCATGGAAGATTGCGCCCGCCATAGCGCTCGGCAACACGGTGGTGCTGAAGCCTGCCGAATATACGTCGCTGACCGCGCTGCTTTTTGCCGAGATGTGCCGGAAGGCCGGCCTGCCGGGCGGTGTGGTGAACATCGTCACCGGCGATGGCGGGACGGGAGAACTGATCGTCAATCACCCTGGCATCGCCAAGATCGCCTTCACCGGCTCGACCGAGGTGGGGCGGAAGATCCGTGAGGCGACGGCGGGCTCGGGCAAGGCGTTGACGCTGGAGCTAGGCGGCAAGTCACCCTTCATGGTCTTCGAAGATGCCGATCTCGATGCGGCAGTCGAAGGCGTCGTAGATGCCATATGGTTCAACCAGGGCCAGGTCTGCTGCGCCGGTTCGCGGCTTCTGGTGCAGGAAAGCATCCATGATCGCTTCGTCGCGAAGCTGACTGCGCGCATGGAAAAGCTTCGCGTCGGCGATCCGCTGGATAAGGCCATCGACATGGGCGCCATCATTCACCCGGTGCAGCTGAAGCGCATCCGCGAACTTGTCGACGCGGGGACGCGAGAGGGTGCGCAGCTGCACCAGCCCAGCATTGCATTGCCGGAAAAGGGCTGCTTCTTTCCGCCGACGCTGCTTACCAATGTGCACCCCGCTTCAACCGTTTCGCAGGTGGAGATCTTCGGTCCCGTACTGGTGTCGACCACTTTCCGCACGCCGGCCGAGGCAGTGGAACTTGCCAACAACACGGCATACGGCCTGGCTGCTTCGGTCTGGTCGGAAACCTTGTCGCTGGCGCTCGACATTGCGCCGAAGCTGAAATGTGGGGTGGTCTGGATCAACGGCACGAACATGTTCGACGCCGGTGTCGGTTTCGGAGGCTACAAGGAATCGGGTTTCGGCCGCGAAGGCGGCCGCGAGGGACTGGCCGCCTATTCAAGGCCTAGATGGATGGCGAAGGCAAAGCCGATTGCCGAAAAGCGGGCCCCGCCTCCAAGTGGAGATGTCATCTCCACTGGCTTCATCGACCGCACCGCAAAGCTCTACATAGGCGGCAGGCAGGTACGCCCGGATGGCGGATATTCCCGTGCGGTTCTGGCGCCGGGCGGCGCGCTGGTCGGGGAAGTCGGGGAGGGCAACCGCAAGGATATCCGCAATGCGGTCGAGGCGGCCCGCAAGGCGTCGGGCTGGGCGAGCGCAACCGAACACAACCGCGCGCAAGTTCTCTACTACATTGCCGAAAACCTTGAGGCGCGCTCGGCAGAATTTGCCGACCGGCTCTCTGCAATGACCGGAAAACGCAAGGCGGAAGCCGCCAGGGAGGTGGCGGCGGCGGTCTCACGCCTGTTCTCCTATGGCGCCTGGGCAGACAAGTTCGAGGGAGCGGTGCACAGGCCACCGCTGCGCGGCATTGCGCTGGCGATGAACGAGCCCGTGGGCATTCTGGGCATCGCCTGCCCGCAGGAGCCGGGCCTGCTGGGTTTCGTCTCGGCAATGGCGCCGGCGATTTGCGCCGGCAACCGGATCGTCGTCATACCCTCGACCAGGCTGGCCCTCGCCGCCACGGACTTCTATCAGGTGCTGGAAACCTCGGATGTGCCTGCCGGGGTCGTCAATATCGTTACTGGCGACCGGGACGCTCTCGCTGTCGAACTGGCGGGCCATGAGGAAGT
>QGUU01000435.1 GCA_003242525.1 Pseudomonadota bacterium
AGCCTGCCTAAGATAGGGCCAAAGCCACGATTCGCGGATCCATGGGAACTGTGGGAAAAGCGAGCCCAGCCCGTAATAGAGCAGCCAGAGCTGCAGCAGGAGCGGCGTGCCGCGGATGACGGTGCAGAACGCCTTGGCCGGTGCCGCGAGCCAAACCGGACCGGCCGCCTGCGCAAACCCGAGCGGAACTGCAAGCATGATGCCGAAGGTTACGGACAATACCAGCAGCCAGATCGTCCGCCATATGCCTTCAAGCGCCAGCGGCAGATATTGCGGCAGCCAGTCCCACCGCATGAAGATGGCTGCGCAGACGACGATTGCCAGAGCGATCAGGATCAGCACGATGCGGTGAGGCCTGAGCCAGTCGCTCTTCGGCGGAGAAGGCGAGACGTTCATGAGCGCCTCGGTCATTGGGCACCTCCTGCGGCCGCCGGCATTCCCCGCCGCGCCCAGCGCTCAATGCGGCCGATGATGGCGTTGGAGAACAGCGTCAGCGTCAGATAGATCGCCCCGGCCGCCATGAAGAAGGTGAAATAGGCCTTTGTCGCTCCCGCCGCTGTGCGGGTCACCTGCGTCAGTTCATTGACGCCGACGATGGCCAGGAGCGCTGTGTCCTTGGTCGCAATCAGCCACAGATTGGCCAGGCCGGGAATTGCAAATGGCAGCATGGCGGGCAGAGTGATCCGGCGCATCAGCAGCATGGGCGACATGCCGAAGGCGCGGGCTGCCTCGATCTGCCCCTGTGGAATGGACAGGATCGCGCCGCGCAGCACTTCTGTGGAATAGGCACCCTGCACAAACCCGAGCACGAAGATGCCGGCAACCACGCCATTGATGTCGGTCGGCGGGTAGCCAAGGGCCGCCAGCAGACGGTTCACCAGATCGGTCCCCGCGAAATAGAGGATCAGGATCAGCACGAGCTCCGGCACGGCGCGAACGATCGTCGTGTAGACGCCGGCAAGGTCGCGCGCCATCGGGCCGCCATAGAGCTTGCACCATGCGCCGACTATGCCGATCGTCAGGCCGAGCATGGTGGCGCCGATGGCGATCATCAGCGAATTGAGAAAGCCGGTCAGCAGGAACGAGCCGCGCCCGGGCGGCTCCAGTGCCAGGAGGCCGAGCGTGCTGTCGCTGAAAAATGTCGTCAAAAACTCAGTCAGGTCGAGGTCCCCCGCGCCCTGTCAAAGATTTCAGGGGGCGGTGCCGCATGCGCTGCGGCACCGCTTGTTACGTCAGTTGCTCTGGGGCTCGTCGCCGTAGATGTCGAAGTCGAAATACTTCTTGGTGATCTCGGCATAGGTGCCATTATCGCGAATATTCTTGATGCCGGCGTTGATCTTGTCACGCAGTTCGGTGTCACCCTTGCGTACACCGGCTCCCACACCAGGCCCGAGCACTTCTATGTCAGGGGCGACATAGCCCTTGAGGTCGCAGCAGGCCATGCCCTCGTCGCTCTTCAGGAATGCGTCAAGCGCAATCGAGTCCGCCTGCGTGGCGTCGATACGGCCGGCCACGAGGTCCTGGTTGGCCTCGTCCTGCGTCTGATACTCCTTGATTTCAGCGGCGCTGTCGCCGAAATGCTTCTTGGCGTAGGCGGCATGCACGGTCGAAACCTGTACGCCGAGAATCTTGCCCTTCAGGCCCTCCGGCGTGGCGTCGAAGGTCTGATCCTTCGGGCCGATGACCGCCGTCGGCGTGTTGTAGTACTTGTCGGAGAAGTCGATTTCCTTCTGGCGCTCCTCCGTGATCGACATGGAGTTCATGATCGTGTCGATCTTCTTCGACTTCAGCGCCGGAATCAGGCCGTCCCACGGAATGGGGGTGAGCACGCAATCCAGCTTCTGGTCCGCGCAGATGGCCATGGCGATCTCTACCTCCCAGCCACCCCAATTGCCGGATGCATCCTGGCTGTAGAACGGCGGATAGGCCTCGGGCGAGAAGCCGACCTTGATCTGTTCGGCCTGGGCCGAAAGCGTGCCTGCCATCGCCAGGGCGGCAGCCGCCACTGCTGTTCTGAAAAATGCCTTCATGTTCTTGCTCCCATTGTAACGCAGTCGCATTTGGTCCGGACCCCGATCCGGACTATCCCACATTGCGCAGGAATTGCTTGAGCCGGTCCGATTTCGGGGCGCCGAAGATCTGCTCCGGCGGCCCTTCCTCTTCGACCACACCGTCATAGAGATAGATGACATGGCTTGCCACTTCGCGGGCGAACTTCATTTCATGGGTCACCAGCACCATGGTCCGCCCCTCCCGCGCCAGGTCGCCTATCACCTTCAGCACTTCCCCGACCAGTTCGGGGTCGAGCGCGGAGGTCGGCTCGTCAAAGAGCATGACGCGCGGCTGGATGGCAAGCGCGCGGGCAATGGCGCCGCGCTGCTGCTGGCCGCCGGACAGGAAGGCCGGGTAGACGTCCCGCTTGGCGGCGAGACCAACGCGCTCGAGCAGCGCTTCGGCGGTGGCGATCGCCTCATCGCGCCGGACGCCCAGCACATGCACAGGCACCTCGATCACATTCTCCAGCAATGTCATGTGGCTCCAGAGGTTGAAGCTCTGGAACACCATGCCCAATCGCGAGCGGATGCGTTCGATCTGCCGGCGGTCCGCAGGCACCGTGTTGCCGTGGCTGTCGGCCTTCAGCTTGATCTCCTCGCCATTGACCCTGATGAGCCCGCTCGTTGGATTCTCAAGGCAGTTGATGCAGCGCAGCAGGGTGGATTTTCCGGAACCGGAGCCGCCTATGATGGCGACCACGTCGCCGTCGCGTGCCGAAAGCGAGACACCTTTCAGAACGTGCAGTTCACCGAATTTCTTGTGCAGGTTTTCAACGTGGATGGCCTCGGCGGGTCCTGCCCCGGCCGCGCTGGCTGCAACGGTTGCTGACATGCCGTCCGTCAAGCCATTGCCTCCCGGCCTCCTGACTGATCGTGAATGGTGTTACGCTGATTCATGTCCCGTCACGCATGCGCCGAACTTTTTCCAAGCCGCCTCAGGCGCATTCCCCTTTTTTGAGGGTATTACGGC
>QGUU01000436.1 GCA_003242525.1 Pseudomonadota bacterium
GAAAAAACCATGCCTGCAGATTGCGTAAAGGCCGCAATCTCCACGGGATCATCGTCCAGAACGAAGCGCAGCGTATCGGCATCGTGGACGGTGATGTCGAGCACCACCCCGCCGCCGGCTTCCGGCTTGTTTATGCGCCAGCCCTGCAGGTCCTCGGGCAGGTAGACGGAATGGAACACGCGCGCCGCAATGGGCTTGCCGATGCGGCCCGCAGCAATCGCCTCCCGCATGGCGCGGTGCGCGCCTGCATTGCGCAGGTGATGGTTGGTGCCCATGACAACGCCGGCTTGCCTGCAGGCCACGACGATGCGGCGCGCGTCCGCGGTGTTGAGTGCCAGGGGCTTCTCGCACAATACGTGCTTGCCTGCGGCGGCGGCTGCCAGGGCCTGTTCCAGATGCAGCTCGTTGGTCGTGGAGATGTATACGGCGTCGATATCGGAAGCGAGCAGGTCGGCCACGGAGGAGAACGAGCCGGGAATGCCATTCTCCTTCGCATAGGCGCTAGCGCGATCCGGGCTGGAACTCATCACCGCCGCCACCTCGCCGTCCGGTTGGTTGCGGATTGCGGCGATCATGAACTGCCTGGCGATTGTGCTTGCGCCAATGAGGCCCCAGCGGACGGTCATGGTTCAAACTCCCCTTGCCGAGTTGCGGTCAGGTCCGCAGCTTTCGCGCACGACCAGATTGACCGCGCCGATATGGTTCTCGGCGCTGGTGGTGCGCGACTGGATCATCTTGAGCACGATGTGGGCGGCGCGTTCGCCAAGCCCAGCCGTATCGACGGCGACGCTAGTGAGGCTTGGAACATAGTGCTGCGCCTCGACCACGTCGTCGAAGCCGACGACGGCGAAGTCACGACCCGGTTCCAGGCCGTGGCGGCGCAGGCCAAGCATGGCGCCAAAGGCGACAGCGTCGTTGAAGCAGAGCGCGGCGGTCGGCGGCGTTTCGGACGCCAGCGCCAGGTCGATGCAGGTCATGCCGCCCTTGCGGCTGGTATCGCTTTCGAACACCTGAACGTCACTGTCGTGAAGGCCGTATTCCCGGCAGGCTTCGCGGAATCCGCCGAGCCGTTCCTGATAGACTACGAGATCGGACGAGCCGCCGAAGAAGGCGATACGGCTATGTCCCTTGCCGAGGAGGTGCCGCGCCGCTAGCGCAGCACCGCGCCTGTTGTCCGGCGCCACAACCGGAATCCGGCTGTCGGGCATACGGCGCATGGCAAACACAATCGGGACGCCGGTGGCTTCGATACGCCGAAAGGCATCGGGCGGCGTGCCTCGCGCTGGTGAGACGATCAGCCCGGCGGCGCCTTGTTCCAGCATGGATTTAAGCACCTCTTCCTGCCGGACAGGGTTTTCACCGGTATTGGCGATGAAGGGAACGACGCCTGCTGACTGGAAAGCGCGCTCCATTCCCACGGCGAGTTCGGCGTAGAAGGGGTTGGTGAGGTCGTTTACCACCATGCCGATGACGTTGGAATGCGCCTTGCGCAGGTTGGCGGCGCCGCGATTGTACACATAACCGACGTCCTCGATCGCCTTCCTGACCCTGTCGGCCGTGTCCGGCCGGACAAGGTCGCTGCCCTGGAGGACCAGCGACACGGTGGATTTCGACACGCCTGCGGCGCGGGCTATGTCGAGAATTGTCGCCTTAGGGCGTTTGGTCATTCCAAACTCGAACTCAGAAATCTATTGGAACGTTCTAAAACACGGAAAGAAGTCAACGTCAACCCCATACATATCAGTGCACAACACGAGAGAACACGCCTTGACATTATTGGAACGTTCCATTTATCAAAGTGCGAACGGAGGCTTCCCGATGGATATCATGCTGCCAGGCCCGGACGGCGCACCCGATCGTTACCGGTTAAGCGAAAAGGTGGTCCAGCCAGTATCCGCCGCACGCTTTTCCCGCATCGCCTATGCCGCCGCCCATGTCGTGGCCGATCCTCTGGCGGCCGATCCATGGTCCAGACCAGCGATCGACTGGGAACGCACAATGGCGTTCCGCCATCATCTGTGGCGTCTCGGCTTCCGGGTTGCCGAAGCTATGGATACGGCCCAGCGTGGCATGGGTTTCGACTGGCACAATGCCAAGGAACTGATCCGTCGGTCCCTCGCCGAGGCCCGCACCGTCGAAGGCGCCGATCTCGCATCGGGCGCCGGAACCGACCAGCTTGCGCCGGCAGCCGCCCGCTCGCTCGAAGATGTCATTGCAGCTTATGAGGAGCAGTTCGGCTTCATTGAAGGCCAGGGTGGCAGAGCGATCATGATGGCGAGCCGGGCGCTGGCCCGGGTGGCGCGTGGTGCCGAAGACTATCATCGCGTCTACGACCGCATTATCGGGCAGGCAACTGGAAAGGTCATCCTGCACTGGCTCGGGGAGATGTTCGATCCCGCTCTGAAGGGATATTGGGGCACCGATGATTTCGATACCGCGCTGGAAACGGTCGTCGGCATAATCGAGCGCCACGCCACCAAGGTCGAGGGGATAAAGATCTCGCTGCTCGACGCCGACAAGGAGGTGGCGCTGCGCGCGCGCCTGCCGGAAAACGTCGTCATGTTCACCGGCGACGACTTCAACTATCCCGAGCTCATCGCGGGAGACGGGCAGCGGCATTCACACGCGCTGCTCGGCATTTTCGACGCCATCGCTCCCGTCGCCAATGCGGCGCTTGCAAGGTTGGCCGAAGGCGACCGTGCCGGATACGACGCGCTGATGGCGCCCACCGTGCCGCTGTCGCGTAAGATTTTCGAGGCGCCGACGGAATACTACAAGGCAGGCATAGTCTTCCTCGCCTGGCTCAATGGCCATCAGGACCATTTCAACATGGTAGGCGGCATGCAGTCGGCCCGGAGCATTTTGCACTATGCAGAGGTTTTCCGGCTGGCGGACCAGGCAGGGCTGCTGTCGGACCCGGATCTTGCCATCTCGCGAATGAGAAGCCTCTGCGCCGTCTCCGGCCTGTAGAGGGTGCATCGGCCTGGCTGCGGCGACACTTATGCCGATTTGTCAGCGA
>QGUU01000437.1 GCA_003242525.1 Pseudomonadota bacterium
TCGAAGGTTAGCGGTCAGGTCCCAGCTCGCGAACGTCGATATCCGGCTTGCGACCGGAAATGATGTCGGCAAGCACGCGCCCGGAGCCACAGGCCATGGTCCAGCCCAGGGTGCCGTGCCCGGTATTGAGATAAAGATTGGGATATTTCGAAGCCCCGATGATCGGCGGCCCGTCCGGCGTCATCGGCCTGAGACCGCACCAGAAGCTGGCCGCGGCAACGTCACCGCTGCCGGGGAAAAGGTCGGTGACCGAATGCTCAAGCGTCTTGCGGCGGGACTCGTGCAGCCGCAGGTCGTAGCCGGAAATCTCGGCCGTGCCGCCGACACGAATACGATCGCCCAGCCGCGTGATGGCCACCTTGTAGGTTTCGTCCATGACAGTGGAGACCGGCGCCTTTTCCGCATCAGTGATCGGCACGGTGATGGAGTAGCCCTTGATAGGATAGACGGCTATCGGCTGGCCAAGGCGCCGCATCCATTTCGGCGAATAGGAGCCCATGGCCATCACATAGGCGTCGGCCTTGCGCTCGCCGGCGCTGGTAGAAACTCCGGCTATCCTGCCTGCTTCCGTACGGATCGCATTGACAGTAACGCCGTATTCGAACTTCACCCCTCGCTCTTCGCACAGTTTGGCAAGTCGCGAGGTGAAAAGCTGGCAGTCACCGGTTTCGTCGCCCGGTAGCCGCAGGCCGCCGACGAATTTCTCCCTGACCGATGCAAGTCCCGGCTCGACCGCGATGCAGCCCGCGGGATCCAGCACCTCAAAGGGCACGCCGTACTGACGCAGCACCTCGACATCGCCCCCGATGCCATCCAGCTGCTTCTGCGTGCGGAAAAGCTGCAGCGTACCCTGCTCGCGCTGGTCATAGGCAATGCCGGTTGATGCCCGCAGCGCCTTGAGCACGTCGCGGCTGTATTCCGCAATCGGCACCATGCGCGACTTGTTGACGGCATAGCGGGACGCCGTGCAGTTCGCCAGCATCTTGAGCAGCCAGCTCCACATGTGCGGATCCAGCGCGGGGCGAATCACAAGTGGCCCGTATTTCATCAGAAGCCATTTGACCGCCTTTATCGGCACACCCGGCCCAGCCCAAGGCGATGAATAGCCGGGTGAAACCTCGCCAGCATTGGCAAAACTGGTCTCCAGCGCTGGCCCCTGCTGGCGATCGAGGACGGTTACTTCGTGCCCCGCCTCAGCGAGATACCAAGCCGAGGTTACGCCAATAACGCCGCTGCCAAGAACCAATACTTTCATATATGCACCCCTTGGGACGATCAGGCGGCTGATGGCCCTGGATCGTCGTCTTGGGGCCATCCCTGCCGGATTTTTCTGGGCGCGCCAAGGGGCTGACAATCATTGCCTGCGTCGTGGACCAGCGTGAGGAATGGACGCGGGCGCGCGGGGGCGCCCCCGGTGCGGCTGGCCGCTTCAGGCTGATAAAGAACTTTTTCGAGCACGAGGGTTTCGGTACCGCCGTCGCGACGCTCGACCACGACTGTGGCGCCCTCGGCCATGCCAAGTATGGCTAGACCGCGCCGCGTGTGGATCGGCAGGCCAAGACCTACCGCACCTTCGCCCTCGCGGTTTACCAGCGTTCGCTCCTCTACGGGTAGCGAGTCGACCCGGAAGGCCACACGGCTGTTGAGGGTAGCAATGCCGCCCTCTATTTCCGAGGCAGGGACAACTTTTGCCTCAGCCAATTTGCGCTCGATCACCTCCGCAAGCGGATCGCCAAGCGCGCGTCGGCGCTTCAGCATCGCCTCAAGAATGGCGAAATCCCTTTCGGTCAGCAACGGCGTCGCGGTCACGACATCCTCCCTTGCTCCACTGGCGGTTCGACTGACACCACTTCGAGCGTAAGAGCACGCCCGTCCCGCCTGGCCCAGCTGATGGACTCTCCAGCCTTCACGCCGATCAGGGCGGCCCCCAGCGGGGTCAGCACCGAAACCTTGCCGGCGGCAATGTCGGCCTCGCCAGGATAGACAAGCGTAACGCGCTGCGTTCCTTCGGCACCGCGCAGGCTGACGGTCGAACCCATCCGCACCACGTCGGAAGGGATGGCGTCGGGCGCCGCAACGGTAGCGCGGTCCATTTCGGCGAGCAGACTGCCGGCAGCCTCCGGCAGGCGGTCCAGCGCCGCTTCGGCCAACCCGGTCAGCCTTTCATATTCAGCTTCGCTCACCACGATTGGTGGTGGCCGTTCCTTGATTGCATTCTGCATTGCAAACTCCTGTTTCTGTTTGTGCCTTGTGAAAATCGAACCCCTGCTTTTCAGCAGTTGTTCCTCAAGACCCGCAGCCGCTCGGGCAGCTCGGTTCAGCTAGGTGAATTGTGAGAAAAAGCCCCCGTAACGCGGCCGCTCACGGCCACGCCGGGGCTACGCTCCCGCGATGGGGCAAACCCTGAAAAAGGTGCTTTTAGCGCGCTCGTTCATGCCGCGAACGTGGGTGACGGCGCGCGCTTTGTCAAGTTTACCTTACTCTCAGGTAAGCTTGATTTTAGCCTTCGAGATAGTGCCTGTGGAACCGATGACCGAGGCTGGTGAGCACCTCGTAGCCGATCGTTCCGGCGCCGACCGCGGCATGATCGACGTCCTGCGAGGGCCCGATCAGTTCCACCATGTCCCCGGCCTTCAGCCGGCCCGCGGGCAGGGCCGAGATGTCCAGAATGATGGAATCCATGGACACGCGGCCAAGGAAGGGCAGGCGAACGCCATCAAAGTAGGCCGCCGCCGTGTTGCGCCGGTGCCATCCATCGGCATAGCCAAGCGATATTGTGGCGGTGCGCAGCGCGTGCGAAGCGACATAGGTGTGGCCGTAGCCAACCCCCGCCCCGGCAACGATTTCCCGGGTCTGGATCACCTTGGCGTCCAGCCGCACCACCGGACGCATCGGATTTTGGGCGGCCATCGGGGTCGGGTTTATGCCGTAGAGCGCTGCGCCGGGCCGGGCCAGATCGAAATGCCAATCGGCGCCGAGAAAGATGCCCGACGAATTGGCGAGGGAGGCCGGCGC